>JAABRW010000077.1 GCA_011390695.1 Desulfotignum sp. | reverse complement strand
GTACAGGACAGATGGTACATGGTCCGGGCAGACAATGTGGATGAAGCCATTGCCATGGGCCTTGCCCATACACCGTTTCCCGCCACGGTATGCGGGCATTTATGCCCCAGCCCCTGCATGGCATCCTGTTCCCGTCTCCAGGAAGGGATGCAGCCCATCAGTGTCAGGGCCCTGGGACAGGCGGGAGAAAATGTACCCCCGCCCACCCCGGCCAAAAAAACCGAAAAGAAAATGGCGGTTATCGGTGCCGGCCCGGGGGGCTTGTCCGCAGCATGGCACCTGACGCTCAAAGGCCATACTGTCACGGTATTTGATACCGGCCCGGCCATCGGCGGCAAAATTTCCGCTGTTATTCCAGGATCACGGATTCCCAAAAAGACCCTGGATACGGAACTGTCCCGCATCCAGACCCTGGTTTCCGACATCCGCCTGAACCAGGATATCAATACAGACGAATTTCTCAGAATCAAAGAAGCATATGACTTTACCATTGTGGCGGCCGGGGCAAAAAAACCCAGGACCCTGCCGGTTCCGGGTATTGAAAACGCCTGGTCTGCCAATGATTTTCTGGCGGATGCCAAAGCAGACAAGGTGAAGCCGGGCAGACAGGTGGTGATTATCGGGGCAGGCAATGTGGGGTGTGATGTGGCCACGGAAGCCCACCGGCTGGGGGCAGAAGATATTACCCTAATCGATGTCCAGAAACCTGCGGCTTTCGGAAAAGAAAAAGAAGATGCCCAAGCCTGCGGCGCCAGGTTCAGGTGGCCTGTGTTCACCAAAGAAATTACCCCTGAAAGCGTCATACTCCGGGAAGGCGAAGTGCTGCCTGCTGATACCGTGGTAGTGGCCATCGGGGATGTACCGGACCTTGCTTTTGCAGGAGATCACCTGTCTGTGGAAAACGGATTTGTGGCTGTGGACAGATTCAACCGGACGTCAGATCCCAAAGTGTTTGCCATAGGGGATATGGTGGGCCCGGGGCTGATCACCGATGCAATCGGTGGGGGTAAACGGGCGGCGCTGACCATCCACCAGATTGTTTCCGGAAAAAGGGCGGATGACCTGGAACCGTTGCCGGTAATGGATAAAAACCGGATCAACCTGGCCTATTATGATCCCAGAAAGATTGCCGAAGATCTCACGGAATGCGGGGCAGACTGTGCCTCATGCGGCAACTGCAGGGACTGCGGCATCTGTGTGGCCATCTGTCCGGAAGCTGCCATTCAGCGGGCTGATCTGGGAAAGGACGGGTTTGAATACCAGGTGGATCCGGACAGGTGCATCGGGTGCGGATTCTGCAAAGGGGCCTGTCCCTGCGGCATCTGGGATATGGTGCCCAATACGCCCTTGTGACCGGTAAAGCGCAGCCCTAAGCAGTACCTTCCGCTTTCCAGATCGAAACCCGCCCCCTGTAGGTGTCTTGCGCCCGGCCCGAGATAGAATCTGACGGTCCGGTCACAAGACACCCACAGGGGGCTTGGTCAATATATCTGTCGTCAAATCCACACGGGATTGCCATGGTGATCCCTAATATTTGTCTTGACGGTTCTGTATCTGGTCCGTATAAGAGAAAGACAAATCAAAGGGAATTATGGTGAAAAGGGATATATTTTTTTTAGCGGCATGCGGGATATTGGCTGTCTGCGCGCTGGTTCTACAGGCAGGCACTGCAGGGGCCCAATCCCCGCAGGTATTGAGATTTGCCGTTCACACCAGCGGCCTCAGCCACCTGGACCCGCATTTTGCAAAGGGGTCCCAGGATTTTACCTATGCAGACATGGTGTTCAACAGTCTGGTCAGGTATGTTCCTGGCAATCTGTCCCGTCTGGAACCTGATATTGCCGAATCCATTCCAGAATTTTATATCAAAAACGGCAGGCAGATCTGGACAATCAAGCTGAAAAAAGGGATTTTCTTTCACCCCGGCCCTTTTAACCCGGCCTATGAATTGACCGCAGATGATGTCATTTTTTCTCTAAAAAAAGCAGCAGATCCTGACCGCAGCGGTATTGCCGGAGAATATACCGGGATGACCTTTGAAAAGCGCGATGAACATACTTTGGATATTATTCTGGAAAAACCAATTTCTCCCTTGTTCTTTCTGCCCATTATCGCCAATCATCGAGCCGGATATATTGTGAGCAAAAAAGCCATCCAGGCCGGGGGATATGATTTTTTTACAAAACACCCTGTGGGTACAGGACCGTTCATGTTTGACCGGTATATTCCCAAAGAAAAGTGTGTGTTAAAAGCCCATTCCGCCTATTTTCGGGGAACACCGGAACTTGCCGGCGTGGAAATGCATTTTATCCCGGACAATGACTTACGGGAAGCTGCTTTCAGAAAAGGAAACATGGATCTGATTATCGGTGTGGGTGACGCCGGCTGGATCCAGACAATGGAAAAACTGCCCAAAACCCGTATCGATGTATTCGGCCCGGGATATACCGGCTTGTTTCACTTGAATACATCCATAAAACCTTTGGATGATATCCGGGTGAGAAAGGCCATTATCCATGCCCTTGACCGGGACCGCTTTCTGGCGGTTTCCAACAGAAAACTGGTAACTCCTGTATTGGCCCCCATGAGTGCGGATTTTCTGCCCGGCGGTATGGAAAATGACAAAATAACCGCCCTGGGGCTGAACCTGAAAAATGATATCCCTCTGGCCAGGCAGCTTATGGCAGATGCCGGTTTTGCAGACGGGTTTTCCATTACCCTGTATGGATCAGAAAAACGGCTTTTTAAAACATCCTATGAAGTGTTACAGCAGGCATTGAAAAACATCGGTATCATGGTGGATTTGAAAATCGTATCCCATTCCCGATACCACCAGCTGATCCGGCAGAACAAAAATGCCATTGTTTTGTATTTTTCACTCAGGCCCAATGCAGATAACTATCTGCGGGGATTTTTTCATTCAGATGCCATTGTGGAAACCGGGGAAAACTTCCACACCAATTTTTCCCATTGTACATCCGTGGACAAGCTTCTGGATGATGCCCGGTCTGAAATTGACCCCAAAAAACAGATCCGCCTCTGGAAACAGGCCCAGATCCGGATTCTTCATGATGCCCTGGTGTTTCCCATCCTGGACATCAAATACTGCGTGGCCAGGCGGATCAATCTTGACTACGGCCATGAGTTGATAAACACGCTGGCAGGGTATCCCCAGTTTGATGAAAGGACATCCCTTATGCCTGACTGACAGGTACAGGTCAGGATCATATCATTGCGTATACTGCTGTTTCTCCGGGCCGGGATGAACACAATCAACAGGCAAATCCTTCTTTGACCAGGGACCTGCCGGGTATCATGGTCTGGGTACGTTTTATACCTGCAATTTTTCGGATACGCTCATCTAAAAATTCCGCAATAGTTTCTGCATCTGAAGCCAGAAAATCCCGTTGGAGCACCACTTTTACCAGAAGATCAATGCTGCCGTGAACCGCATGCACCTCCTGGACTTCTTCCAAGGCAAATAATTTATCAGACAGGGTCGTTTCCGCTGTGGTGTCGGTGTCAATGAGAATAAAGGCGGTGATGGTGCGCTTCATTTCCGGATATTCCGGGGTCTGTTTTTCCAGCATGGCGGTTCTGAAGCTTTCCATGCTTTTGGGGATAAGCCGGTCAATGCCGATGCCGTACCGCCGGTTTGCATTGGTATCCCAGTGGTGATAGGCAATATAGGTATACAGATCTGCAATGGTTCGGCCCGGAAAATATTTGATCAGTGCTCCGTTTTTGATGATAAAGGCCATGGGCAGATAGATGGTGTTGTACCAGTCCCTGGAGGCTTTGGCAAAATCGCAGTCTTTGCCTGACTGGGAAGCCAGATACACCTGGTGTCTGTGGATCTGCTGTTCCAGATAATTGTATTTTCCCAGTTCCGTAAGATCGATTTCAAGGGGCAGTCCGGTTTTTTGGAAAAATTTCTTTTTTTCTAAATACAGCAGGTTTTCCATGGTGTTTTGACCGGAAAGCAGTTCCACCACCTTGGCGGAAATTTCTGTCCATCCCAGTTCCTTGGCCGCCGACACCCGGTGGTTGCCGTCCAGCACATAATACTGGTCTCGTATCTGATACAGCTTTACCGGCTGTATGTTTTGGCCCTGGCGCATGGCCTGTTTGATGTCGGTGAACCGTTTTCCGGAAACATGTTTTTTGGGCCGGAACCTGGAATCAAAATCCGCATATTTGCCCACGCTGCCGATGATTTTTTCCAGGGCAATGGTCTGGATACCATGGTCAATGAACTGCACATCTTCTTCTTTGGCCTGCTGTTCATTGAAGGAGCTGACATGGTTGGCTTCATCCTGCCGGTGCGGTTCTGGCGAAAACAGGTGTTTGAATATGTTTTTCATGATTAAACCTCGATCAGGGTATATCCGCAGGTATTGAGCACCCGGGTGGTATCGGCCCGGGTTATTCTGTCGGCAAAGGTTTTAAAATCCCGGTGCACATGGCCATGGACAAAATATTCCGGCTGTCTTTTTCTGATCAATGTGTTAAAGCATGCAAATCCCATATGACACAGGTCCTCTTTGTCGTGTATATGCCGGGGCGGGGCATGGGTTACCACCATGTGAATCCGCCCTTTGCGCCACATGGAAAACCACAGGCTGGATATGTTTTTTTTCATCATGGCTTCGGTGTATTGATTGGCGCCGCCATTATACCACATGGATCCTTCCAGGCCCATGATGGTAAACGCTCCCACTGAAATGATCCGTTTGTGGATGTTTTCACAACCCACAGGATTGGTGGGGGTATAACGGATGTCATGGTTGCCTTTGACATAAAAAAGGGGAACATCCAGCCGGTCCCTGAGAAAAGACAGGTATTCCGGCTCCATATCTCCGCAGGAAATGATGATGTTCACCGGTCCCAGGGATTTTGTTTCCACCAGGTGGGTCAGGTTCTTATCAATAAAATCCGACACTGCCAGGATTTTGAGGCCACGGTACTGGAAAGGGAACGGTTTTTTATTCATGGAGCCCAAAATGTGTGCTGTCTGAAGTAAGGTTTTTTAAAAAATTCGGTCCTGCAACCGGGAGCTTATTGTATAAAAAAACTTATATTACGACAGAGAACCTTTTAAATCAAGCAGAATATATTAATGATTTTAGCTGGTTAGAATTATTGATAAAATAGTGCTTGCCATTTCATTTGGTTATGCTAAGTATAAAAGTTGATTCCAAAGCGGTTTATCAACCCATAACAGGGCTTGACAGCCATCTTCGGCTCCCCCGGAGATACAGAAATGTCAAACCCCAATTTTTAGGAGGAAAAAGATGAAAAAAGTATTAGTGTCCCTGTTTGCTCTGGCATTTGTTTTGATCGGTACACCCGGTTTCAGTGCCGACATTGAACTGGCCCAAAAATCAACCCTTGAAACCATTGTAAAGGCAGGTAAAATCCGTGTGGGATTTGAATCCGGATATCTTCCCTTTGAAATGACCAATACCA
>JAABRW010000076.1 GCA_011390695.1 Desulfotignum sp. | reverse complement strand
CCGTCCCCTCGGACTGGCTGGCCGGAAGCTGGAAGCTGTCCAGGATTCTGAAAACTTCCTGCACCGTATCCAGGCCGCCATCGGTCGGGCGCGAGGTCTGGGAAAAAACAGTTGCGCGCACGAATCTGGACGGGGAGGTGAAATCCCCGGGCAGGCCGAGAAGCCCGGATCCTGCGGCCAGGGGTGTTATTTCCAGGTCACCCCATTTTTCAGCCTTAAAGGGCTTTTGGGACAAAAAACCGTAATTGCGCAGATTGGTCAAATGCCAGTCAAAAGTCGGGTTGTTGGCAATCACGCCCACGGGATTGTCGAAAAATGTCGCCTGACCGTCCTTGAATTCAATAACCATGCACTTTCCGCCGGGTTCGGTGACCATCAGATGCATGGGAACTGTTTTGTGCAGATCAGGATCCACCACGGCCACGACATGTTCCTGGGTCAGGCCGTCACGCACCTCTTCCAGGGTTGAAAAGCTGGAAAGGATGAAAGAAAGGACATCGCCCGGGGCCATTGATTGATCGGCTTTTTTGACGTCGAAATCAGCATACCCGGCAAAGCCGTCGTGATAAAAAAATCCCGCGGCCAGTCCTTTTTCGTTCAATCCGGTGCAGAAAACCCGGTCCATAAGCAGCGTGCCCGCAAACCCGTATTCTGCATCCCATTGCAGGCCCGTGTTTCCTTCCGGTGTTCTGCCCTGAAACGATGTGCCCCGGGCAATGACGGCAATCTTTGCATTGAGATCGAATTTTCCCCACTCCTGGGTCCGGCCGAAAACCGCGGTTCCGTCTTTTCCCACAAGGCGCACCCCTGTACAGGCATGCGTCATTGCAGCAAATAAAAAAAATGTAAAAAACGCGCTGGCAACCGCAATTAAACAGATCTTAGCTTTTGAAAAATACATAAAATATTCCTTGAATTTTTAATTAGTTAAGCGCCGGATCATTTCATCCGGGGTGTCTGCCCGCAAAACCACGTCCCTGTGGGGGGCTTTGAGAAATCCCTGGGCCTGGGCGCTGTCCAGAAGGGCATCTAAGGGGGCAAAATAATTGTTGATATTGAGGAGCCCGAACGGCTTGGAATGGAACCCCAGAATGGACAGGGTATAGATTTCAAAAAATTCCTCGAACGTGCCGATCCCGCCCGGCAGGACCACAAACCCGTCAGACAGTTCCACCATTTTCATCTTTCTTTCATGCATGGTGGAAACCACATGCAGGCGGGTCAGGCCGGGATGGAAAATTTCCTTGTCCCGCAGGGCCTGGACCGTCACACCGATCACCCGGCCCCCGGCTTCCAGCGCACTGTCTGCCAACAGTTTCATCAGACCCGTGTTTGATCCGCCATACACGCAGGTCAGGCCATGTGCGGCCAGTTGCCTGCCCATTTCCGCCGCGGCCCGGGCATACACGGGGTTCACACCCGGGCTGGACCCTAAAAAAATACAGATTGATTCCACCATTTCATGAAGCTCCCCGGAATTTGTGTCAAATAAAGGGAAGTTATCAAACACAGCTGGAGATGACAACAGATAAACGGCTTTCAGGTCTGCTAATTTTTATAAGGTATCTGCTATTTATATTCCTGCTTCTGGGACATTTTTTTGAGTTCTTCCCTGGAAAACGGCTGTGAATAAACGCCCAGCTGGATTAAAGGTTCCCGGGCAGGTTCAAACGGGACCCATTTGTCCCCCTTTTTTTCCAGGAATATCCATTCCAGAAGATCCGGGGCCAAAGGAATCACCCCTTTATAAAAATCAAGTTCGCCATCCCTGTAAACCGCGGGTTTGAATTTTTCAGAAGAAGCCATCACATTCACTGCCTCCGTGTCATGGCATTGCTCGCATTTTCTGCCCTGGTTCATTATGGAGTGCGTAAAATAAGGGACATACGTAACAAAAGGCTCATTGTTCTTGCCCACCAGGGTCTGCATGGTGCCGCTGGTAAACGTATCATTGTATTTTACCAGAAGCAGAAAATCCTTGATGCTTTTGGCAAAACTGTCCGGTTTGCTCTTGGTTTCAGCCAGCACACCGAAATGACAATTGTAACAGGAAATGGTGTTCTGGACATGGCAGGCATTGCAGGCCAGTTTTCCTTTATGGACCGTATGTGATTTTGTCTCTGGAACCGCAGGGTAATCCATGGTGTCCTCCGTATGACAATCCCTGCATGCGGCCTGCATGGCTCCAGGCTGCCTCATGCTGTGATATGCCGTGCCATCGCCATGCACCTCTTCAGCCGTATGACAGTCGACACACCCGAGATACGCACAGGCGTGTGCGCCTTTGCATTCCATGATTTCATCGTATTTGATCGTGGCTTTTTCCCGGGAATGGCATTTCAGGCAGGTCTGACTGGATCTGGCCTTGTCCATGGAATAAACCATCTTGCCTTTTTTTTTCTCAAGATGACAGTCATTGCAGCTTTTCACATGGCAGCCTTTACACCCCAACTCTTCATAAGGTATGCCCGTGATGGTCATGAATCCATCTTTGGCTTCATACCAGTAGCGCATCCCTTCTCCCGTGTGGTGCAGGCTTGATAAAAAGCATTTGTCTGCATCTTTTGCAAATACCGGCCCGGCAGTCATCAGTAAAACAGAAATCAAAAAAATAATGCACTCATGTTTTATGCTCATCATTTTGCCCCTTCCTTTGATTAATAAACGGCATCACCTGGTATGACTTCAGGAGACATAGCAACATGCATGCCGGATGGACCATGTATGTATCTTACTGAATTTATAGAAAATTTTTCTTAAGATTGTTTATTTTTCAAAGAAATGGGGTGAAATTTCCTCATCGGACGGACGATGAAACTGGCAAGTGTTTGAAATAAAGCCTGTTTATGCCCTAGGGCATAAACACCCCGGATGGGGTATTTTTCAGAATTGTGTGATCTGGTAGTGATTGATCTTGTGATACAAAGTTTTGCGATTAATTCCCAGGATGGACGCAACCCGGCCTTTCTGCCACTGATTCTCCTTCAGGCAACGGGTGATCACCTCTTTTTCATACTGCTCAACACGCTGCCGCAGACTGCTGTTTTCCCTGCCGGTCAAGGATTCAACCGGTTTTTCCCGGGTATCCCACCTGTTTTGCTGCCCCAGGGAATCAAAGATATCCAGGCGGTTCAGGATCACATACCGGTGAATAATATTTTCAAGCTCCCTGACGTTTCCCGGCCAGTCATATCTTTCAAGCTTATCCAGGGCCTCCGGAGGAATCCGCGGGATCGCCTCACCCGGGCTGAATTTTCGTAAAAAATGATAAATCAGCAAAGGGATATCGTCTCTTCTGTCCCTGAGGGGAGGCAGATGCATGGGGACCACATTGATCCTGAAAAAAAAGTCCGACCGCATCTGACCGTCTTTCACCAGTTTGTCCGGGTCCTTATTTGCCGCGGAGATAATCCGGACATCCGGTTTGATCAGCTGGTTGCTTCCGATGGGCGTATAGCCGTCACCGTCAATCGCCCGAAGCAGTTTGACCTGCATACCCAGGTTAATCTCTGCGATCTCATCCAGAAAAATACTTCCCCCTTCCGCTTTTTCCAGAAAACCGGGCATATCCGTGCCCGCCCCCGTAAATGCCCCTTTCCGATAACCGAAAAATTCGCTTTCGATGAGGGTATCCGGGATTCCACCGCAGTTAATCGGCAAAAACGGTTTTTCCTTTCGCTTACCCATATTATGAATCGCATGGGCCACCAGTTCTTTGCCCGTGCCGGACTCACCTGAAATCAACACACTGGCATCGGAAGAGGCAATATCAAGGATCAGGTTGTAAATGTTCTGCATTTCACGACTCTGTCCCACAATATTATCCAGACCGTAGCGGGTGATCGCTGCGGACCGCAACAACCGGATCTCTTTTTTCAGGTCGTGGGTATTTTCCATAAGACGGAATTCATGCCGCTTTCTTTCATGGATATCGATGGAAATCAGCTGCTGGGCCGTCACCCGTCCATTTTCATCCAGTCGCGGGGAGCTGACGTAATAATACCAGCGGTTGTTTTTGGGACATTTATATTCAAAACTGGCGGTTTTTCCCGAAAACACCTTGTCCCCCACACACCAGGGACATTGTTCGTCAAGGCCGTGTATGAGCTGATAGCAATACTCTCCTGTTGCATTATATCCGATATGATCTATCAGCGCATCATTCATGAATTCGACCTTGTAATCATTGGACACGGTATAAATGAAACCGTTAAACCCGTTCACAATCAAATCAAGCAGGTCGGTGTTCTGAAATGTTTTTTCTCTGGACCGGCCGGGCTCATCCACCTCACGAACGGAAACACAGCAGGCCCGGCACCCGCAGAAATCGAAACAATTACCGGCAATCGCCGCATAAAAAATGGTCCCGTCCTTTTTCTGATGATACTGCAGTAAAAAAGTCCGGTCCTGATTTTTTTCCTTGCTTTCGATTTTCCGGGCCAGTTCTTCGGGACGCAGGGATATATCTGTAAATCTTAAAGAAAGAAACTCATCAATATCATACCCATAAAGCTGAAACGCCGCATCGTTTGCATCCAGCAGTTTTTTTGTTTCACTGTCCACAAGGATGACAGCATCCGGCTGTGCATGGTAAATTGAACTGTATTTGTTTTCCGCGGGTTCACTCATGGGACCTGCTTTTAAATAATGTTCTCATTGATCAGAAAAGATTACAATCCTATTACCTGCCATGTCAAGTGACATGCACCGGTAATTTCTGCCTGGCCAGTCACAATTTTCAACTGTGATCTGTTTGTCTGAAATCCGGTCGGTGATCGATAACCAGCTAAATCTGGTTTTCCTCAGACGGCGATGAAGTTAAGAGATTCTCCCCGGGGGTCCAGGATTTGCGTGCCTGTTTTTTGATTTCCCCGGCTTCGCTCTGCAGACCGGCTTCCGCCTGGGTCGCGACTGTTTCGGGCTCGACGGTCGGCCGGGTCAGAGCTGGTTCCGCAGCTCCTTCGCGTTCTATCATGTGTACCGGCACCCCGTGAGGGAAGGTGACTTCCCGGGCCTCGTCCGGCAGCGAGATTCCTGATTCCTGGAAGGCCCGTTTGACGAGCCGGATGACGGACGATTTCACTTTCAACCAGCTGTTTCGACCGCCATCGAGCCAGAAATAAACACGCAGGTTGACCGTGGATGGTCCAAGATTTTCCACGAGCACCAGGGGTTCGGGTTCACTCAAAACGGCCGGATGTTCAGAAAGCACCTTCAAGGCGACTTCCTGGGCAAAAGGGATGGAATCATCGTACCCGATACCTACCATGAAATCATCCCGGCGATTGGGATTGCTTGTGAAATTGCGGATCGTGCTTTTGAAAACGGTGGAATTGGGGACTTGGGCCTGATTGCCGTCAAGTGTCATCAGAACAGTCGTGCGGGAGGTCAGCCGCTGAACATAACCTGTGACGTTTGCCACTTCCACCAGATCTCCCTCACGAAACGGCTGCTGCAGGCTCAGAAAGAGACTGGCCAG
>JAABRW010000075.1 GCA_011390695.1 Desulfotignum sp. | reverse complement strand
GATTTTTTTCGGTTTTGGTTCCTTTCAGGTTTGGCATGAATTTTTCTCCTTTTTTAAGTTACAAAAAATTAAAATTATTTTGCTGGTGCTGGTGTTTGTGCTGCCTGATGACGGCAGTTCTTACAATAGCCGGTCAGGCAGAGCCGTTTTCCGGTTATGGTGAAGGTCTGGGTGATCTCTTCCGGAAGCGGTATCCGGTCCAGATCGGGATCATGAAAATCAAAAATTTTATTACAGGAAAGGCAGTAAAAGTGATGGTGCTCTTCTCTGTCAGGATCAAACCGCCTGGGATCTCCCTGGCCTTCCACAATATCGATGATCTGAATCCGGGCAAAGGTGATCAGGGTGCGGTTCACCGTATCCAGAGAAATGTTGGGGAAGCTGTGCAAAAGCTGTTTGTGGATCTGGTCTGCACTGGGATGCTCTTTTGAATTTTTCAGTGCAGCATATACAGCTGCCCGCTGGGGGGTGATTTTTAATCCATGTTTTTTGCACAATTGGGTGAACCGGTCCACAATGATATCCCTGCTCCTATTAATTTTGTATATTAAATAGGATTGATACGTATTTGTCAAGGAAAAACTTGAGAAAAAAATCTGCCAACCTGTTATACTGGACGCCAGATTATGTTTATTACTTCAGGGAGAGACCATGGGACGTTTGCGATTATGCCTGGTCATTCTGGTCTGCACTGCCTTTTTTTGGGGGAACACCTTTCCGGGCTACGCCCTGGACAGCCAGCAAATCACCGAGTTGATCCAGTCAGCGCGCCAGGGGGATACCCGGGCCATGCGGAAACTGGGCCGGGCCTATTATGAAGGTGACGGGGTGCTCAAGGATCCTGCCAAGGCCAAATGCTGGATCTGGCAGGCACATGAACTGGGAGACAAAAAAGCGGAAAAACTCTGGAATGATTTGAAATTATGGAAATATGCAGGCGATTGCGACACCTTGCTGCAGTTCCGGGAGGATTTTGCCCGAAACCGGATAGGTGCGCGCTGGCAGGATCCTGTCACAGGTATGATGTTTGTCTGGATTCCAGGGGGATGTTTTCCCATGGGGTGCCACAAAAATGCAGGCAAATGTCGGAAAAATGAATTTCCTGTTCACCGGGTATGTCTGGACGGGTATTGGATGGGTGCCCATGAAGTCACCCAGGGACAGTGGGAGGGCCTCATGGGATCCAACCCTTCCCGGTTCCAGGATGGCGCCGAATATCCCGTGGAAAGGGTTTCTTTTGAACAGGTAAGAGAATTTATCCGGGAACTCAACCACAAAAGCCCCCATAAGTTTTCTTTGCCCTTTGAAGCCCAGTGGGAATACGGGTGCCGGAACAGGGGCCGCAAAATTCCCTATGCCTGGGGAAGAGAGGATTTTATGCCTCCTGCCAACTGCGGCAGTTGTGACAACGATTCTTTTCAGGGACGAACCGCACCGGTGGACAGTTTTTATGCCAACGACCTGGGGTTGTATCATATGAGCGGCAATGTCGGGGAATGGTGCAGGAATGTCTATGATAAAAATGCGTACCAGGACCATGAAGCCGACAGGCACGGGTTTAAAGAAAACGGCCGACAGCGGGTGGTCCGGGGCGGGGCATACAGCGATAATGTATCAGCCACCGGCTGTACCCGCCGCCAGGGTATGATGCCTGCCATGAAAAGTGAACGGGTGGGCTTCAGGCTGGTGGTGAAAAAGCGGTTCTGAACACTGACCGGATAAAGGTGTTCAGCGCATCATAAGAAATTTTTTCCACCCGGGCACACCCGATGGCTTCCAAAAACACATAATACACAAAAAGGCCGTGCTTTTTTTTGTCCCGTCCGGCAGCTGCCAGAATCCGGCCGGCATCATAATCAAGATTTGTGGGCAGGCCAAGTCCTTGAAGCAGGGAAAAAATGCGGTCCAGCTCGTGCGGGGCAAGCAGCCCTTTTTCCCGGGAGAAAACAGCAGCTGCTGCCATGCCCCGGGAAACTGCCCGGCCGTGTCCACAAGGGTCGATTTTCTCAATGGCATGGCCGATGGTATGTCCGAAATTGAGCTTGCGCCGCTCACCGGTTTCATGTTCATCCTGCTGCACCACCCGGGATTTTATGTCCACAGAATTGGACACCAGATGTGAAATGACCCGGGGGTCCAGGTCCAGGGCTTTTTGCTGGTTTTTTTCAATAAAGGACAGCATATCAGCATCTGCAATCAATGCATGCTTGACAATTTCCGCCAGGCCATTGGAGATTTCGGCTTTCGGCAGTGTTTTGAGCATGTCCAGATCACAGATTACAAACACGGGCTGGCAGAATACCCCCACCATATTTTTGTAGGCAGACAGATTGACCCCGTTTTTACCCCCCAGGCTGGCATCCACCTGGGACAGCAGGGAGGTGGAAACAAATCCGAAAGCCACACCCCGCAAAAAAATAGAGGCCACAAATCCGGTAATGTCGCAGACAATACCCCCGCCGATGCCCAGAATAAAAGTGGAGCGGTCACATCCCAGGGCCACCAGCCGGGTCAGGATATATTCCACCGTGGCCAGGGTTTTAATTTTTTCACCCGTACCGATGGTTATAACAGATCCTTGGGGAAAGGCGTGCCCATAAAGGGATTTTATATTTTCATCAGTGATGATCACCAGGGGCTGGTCCGGCAGATAAGCACCAAGGTTGGCCAGATGTTCTCCCACATGGATAAAGGAGGATCCCCATTTGCCCTGAATATGATGGGTTTTCATCACGGGGCTTCAATGATGGTTCTGATGGCATTCATTTTTTTCATGACCTGTGCAAACTGGTCTGGATACAAGGACTGGGCCCCGTCACTCAAGGCCTCTTCCGGATGGTTATGGACCTCGATCATAAGACCGTCCACCCCCAGTGCGGCAGAGGCATAGGCCAGCCAGACCACCTGGTCCCTGACCCCGGCGGCATGGCTGGGATCCACGATTACCGGCAGGTGGCTTTCTTTTTTTACTGCCGGCACAACAGACAGGTCCAGGGTGTTTCTGCTGTGGCGCACAAAGGTCCGGACGCCGCGTTCACACAAAATCACACTGGGGTTGCCTTCTTCCATGATATATTCCGCCGCCATAAGCCACTCTTCGAGCATGGCAGACATGCCCCGTTTTAAAATGACCGGTTTTTTGGATCTTCCGGCCCTGCGCAGCAGGGAAAAATTCTGCATATTCCGGGTACCGATCTGGATAACATCCACACAGGCTTCCACCATATCAAAGGTTTCCGTATCCATGACTTCACTGACCACGGCAAGTCCGGTTTCTTCTCTGACCCGGGCTAAGTATGCAAGACCTTTTTTTCCAAGGCCCTGGAAAGAATAGGGGGATGTTCTGGGTTTGAACGCCCCGCCCCTGAAGAGTTTGGCACCGGCCTTTTTTACCGCTTCTGCAATGGCCAGCACCTGTTTTTGGCTTTCAACAGCACAGGGGCCGGCAATCACGGGCATGGTGCCATTGCCGAAAATTGCGTCACCGATTTTCACATGGGTATTTTCCTGCCTGAACTCCCGGCTGACAAGCTTATAGGGTTTTGTCACCGGAATAACCTCCTTTACACCGTCAAGTCCCAGAAAATGGCCGGCATCCACAGATCCTTTGTTGTACAGGATGCCTATGGATACCCGGTCTCCTCCTGGTATGGGCCGGGCTGTGTAGCCTCTTTTTTCAACAGCTGCAACAACAGTCCGGACTTGATTTTCGGTTGTGCCTTTTTTCATTACGAGTAACATTCGAAGCCTCCATTAGGGGTTTTATCAGTATTCACAGGTTAGGGCAACACAAAAGGCTTGGAACATCAGGCCTTTAGAGGAAAACATTATGGTCTGTATTTTATAAACCGGTATGGTACACACATCAGGGTTGTGCAAGGGAGGTACCAAAAAACTTGTTTCTATGTATAAGAACAAACTCATGGCAGCGTATTATAGAGCGTCTTTTTCAGGTGTCAATGAAAAAGAAAATAAATCCGTGATGCTGATTCCCATTTTCATTGCTTGACATGGTTTGCCTGATTTCATATATTTCCCACAATTTATACGCTGGATAAAAAGGCATTTGCCAGACCAACAGCCATGATACATTTTGAAAACGCCGCACCTGTAAAAATCAAGGGAGTGGGCGGGGGATTATGGATTTCTCTGGATCCCGCCCACCCTGAAGATGTCTTGATCACAGAAGTGGATAAGATCTTTAAAAAACTAAAACACCTGGCAGTCAATGCCAATGTGGTCATCGACATGGGGGAGGCCCGGGGACATGAAGGTCTTTTTGCCCTTGTCAAAACCCGGTTGATTGAAAAATTTGAAGTGGGCAGGGTGACAAGCCCCCCGAAAAAACAGTCTGCCCCCACACAAAGAATCCGGGAGCGGGATCTTACCCGGGGCTGGAACCAGCACCGCAGTGAGGTGCTGATGCTCCGGGGCAGGGTTCGGTCCGGCCAGAAGATAGACACAAAAAAACATGTGGTGATTTTTGGTGATGTCAATCCGGGTGCGGAAATATTTGCCGGCGGGGATATCATTGTACTTGGCAGACTGGCGGGAAAAGTGCATGCCGGCAGCCCGGCAGATGAAGCATCCATCGTGTTTGCCCTTGCCTTTGATCCCACCAGTGTCAAGATCGGTACAATTACCGCTGCCGGCAGTGAAGAACGCAGCCATGCCACACCGGAGTTTGCCTGTGTGAAAGACGGCAGCATCCTGGTTCAGGATTACATGAAGACAAATCCGTTCAGGAAGATGCCCTGGCCGGAACCGGTATAATCATACTTTAAAAATAGAGGTGCGAACTTGGAAGGAAAAATCATTGTTGTCACATCCGGAAAAGGCGGCGTAGGCAAAACCACTGCCACCTCTTCCATCGGTGCAGCCCTAGCCCTGGAAGGCAATCGCGTGGCCATTGTGGATATGGATATCGGACTGCGGAACCTTGATGTTGTCATGGGGCTTGAAAACCGGATCGTTTTTAATATTGTGGATGTGGTCCAGGGCCGGTGCAAAGTTGAACAGGCAGCCATCCGGGACAGAAGAATTGAAAACCTTTTTTTGATTCCCGCCTCCCAGAGTGACAACAAAGACGTGCTCACCACTGCCGGTGTTGAAAGGATTGCAAAGCAGCTGCGGTCCAAGTTTGATTTTATCATCATGGATTCACCTGCCGGTATAGAGCGGGGTTTTGAAAATTCGGTGGTATCTGCTGATGAAGCACTGGTGATCTGCACCCCGGATGTGTCTGCTGTCAGGGATGCGGACCGGGTGATCGGGCTGCTGTATGCACGGTCTTTGAATCCCAAACTGATTGTCAACCGCATCGAACCCGCCCGGGTGGTGCGCGGGGAAATGCTCAGTCATGAAGATGTTCTGGAGGTCTTGTCCATTGAACTTGTGGGGCTGGTGCCCATGGATGAAAAAGTGCTGATTTCTTCCAATACCGGCACCCCTCTGGTGCTGCAGAATGATTCAAAGGCCGGGATGGCTTTTCGCCA
>JAABRW010000074.1 GCA_011390695.1 Desulfotignum sp. | reverse complement strand
TGCTGCGGCAGGCATGGGCAAAATCTTCCGGATAGACGCCGCTGATCCACCGCAGCTGGGCCTCGGAAAATGCGGCCGGGGCATAGGGGAGCCTGGGGATAAAACAATACATCAGATGCTGACCCATCTGTTTTTCATCAAACCGGCCGGAAAATTCAATGCCTGTGACCATGTCAGCTCCCAATTTTTCCAGAACCTGGACCGCTTTCAACATACCCAGATCCAGGGCCTTTCTGGTGGGGGTGTCTGCTGCCGGCACATGGGGGATGCAGTCTTTTGTCACAAGCTGTATTTCCCATTCACTGACCTGGGCCTTGGGGACAAAGAGCAGGATATGGTCATCTTCATGGATGATGAGTGAATTTTCCCCCTTGCTGCTGCCGTCGGTGCGGCAATTTTTTCGTATGGCATCAAAATAAGCATCAAAAAACTTTTTGCCATGGGCGGTTTCATAGTTTTTGACAAAATCGGACACCAGATCCCCGCAGGAAAAGGAGGGCAGTGGGCCATGGGCAGGGTCATCCACCTGTCTGGGTACCAGGGCGTTCTGCTGGTGAATCATCTGGTGGGAGGCGTGAAGCCTGTGGCCGGACTGGGCAAACCCGAATCCGAAGTTCCATCCCCACAAAGCCCCGTTGAAATCCAGTACCGGACCCCGGCCGCTGTCCAGAAGCGCCATGACTGACAGGCGCAGGTCTTCTAATGTCTGTTCCGGCATACAGGTGCGCTTTTGCGGGATCCGGATACCCAGCTGTCTGGCCAGACGGGTATAGACCCGCTGGTAGTACAGATGGCGCAGGCCCCGGATATCTGCGGGGTTCAGGTCTTTTGTCCGGTACCGGATGCTGTCATGGGCCATGTTGGATGCAAAATGACCCCAGGGGATGTAGGAGTTGCGGCGCAGATATTCAAACACATGGGTGTTGCCGTCAGTGTATTCTCCGACGATTTCACTGTTTCCCTGGATGCCGGGGCGCAGCACCATTGCCTCTTTGTAATCATCAGGCAGATGGGGATTGTTCACCAGTACCTCGAACAGGTCATGGAACCGTATATCCGGTACAGGGGCGCCGGAATGTCCCGGACAGAATCCCATGCCTGCCGGTGAAGCGGCGTCCTTGTCAAAAATCAGGGTACAGGCATGGCAGGCCAGGGCGCACAGTTCTTCAGAATCGGTGGAAGCCTGGGCCAGGGCAATTTTTAAAGGATGGGGCAGGGCCTTGATCAACCGGATCTTGTCTCCGGCAGTAAGATCGTTTTCCCAGGTATCTAGGCTGTCAAACAAAGAGCAGGTCCCGGGCCGGGGGATGCCGATTTTTTCCGGTTGCCCGGCTTTGGGATCTGCCCAGGCGGAATTGATGAATGTGGTGCCCCGGAAAGGCAACGGATTGGCAATTTCGTATATGGTGTCTGCTGCAGGTTCCCGCACATCTGCGCCGGGAAAGTTGGCATGGTTCCATACCGGTGTCCCTGCGGGCAGCTGTCCCAGGCAGGCGGTAAAATCATTTTCCCGCAGATTGTCCACAGTAAAATGGGGCCGGTGGATGCCCACCTGAAAGCACCCCTGCGGGCTGACACAGGTGCGCACAGATGAGAGGGCAGCAGACGGAAAAGGGGTGCAATTGGTGGTCATGTTCATGGAAGCCTCGGGTTTTTTTGTCATATAAATGCATGTAATCCGCTGCCAAGGGCGCTGAACCGTTTCAGGTCGGTCGGGTGATCCGCCAGAAAGCAAAAGTCGGTAAAATCAAATCCCGGTGCCACGGTACAGCCGGCAAGGGTATGGGTGCCTGTGGTGGCTGCTGCCTGCCAGACCCCTGCGGGAACAACTGCTGTAAAATCAGGGCAGCCTTTGCCGATACAGATTTCCGCCAGATTCGATCCGTTAAACTGAATCAGGCGCAGGGGATCTCCCTGGTAGATATGCCAGAGTTCATCGTGGAGAACCCGGTGAAACCGGCTCACCTGGCCTTTGGGAAGCAGAAAATAAATATGGGTGACAGCGGCCCGTTCAGCTTTTGCAGCATCTGACCACACCTGCTGCCCTGACCGATATATTTCCCGGAAAAAACCACCTTCAGGATGGGGGGTCAGGTTGAATTGTTTGATCATATCTTTCATGTCACGGTGATACCGTATATGGTAAAATCTGTCAAGATTGGGTGTTTTCAGACATAGTAACTGGTCAGCTTTCATCTTCAATGGCTGCCAGGGCATCCCGGGCCGCATCTTTCAGATCCGGGTGCTCCAGGCCGGGTAATATTTTCTGTATCCAGGCTTTTGTTTCCCGTGTGCCGACTTCACCCAGAATGTATAATATATCTCCCTGAACCGGAACCTCCTGATCAGCAAATGCCTGGATGAGAATGGGACCAAGTTTTGCTGCCAGATCAGGGGCCTCTTCTGCAAGGGTTTCCACCACCACCATGGCTCCGAGACGTACCGACCATGTGCTGTCCAGCAAAAGTGCCGCAAAACCGTCGAAAATATGACCGGTCTGGATCATCTGTTGACATATCCACCGGGCATCTCCCTGTTCCAGGATATTTTTCAGGGTATCCGGGCCCAGCTGCGAAGGATCCGGCCGGATCACCATGTCCAGGATTTCTTTTTGGGAGGCCTGACCGGTCCACCTGAAATCCTGGTTCAAGATCAAACAGGGAGCAGATAACACCTCATATTTTCGGGCTGCTTCAGGAAACAGGCTGCCGTCAATGATATGCAGAAAAATTTTTTTTGCATGGGCTGCCAAAGGAATAAGGGTTCTGACCATATCGGGACAGTGGGGGCATTGCAGGGCAATGAAAAGCATCAGGCGGCAGGGATGGTCCAGCAGATTCAGCTTGTCTTGTATGTGGTCTGCCAGAGGCGGCAGTGGGCCGGCCAGATAGGTCAGGGCTTCCAGAAAAGGCGCCAGCTCTTTTTCCAGGGGAAGTGCGCTGAAATGGATATTGTCGGCTATAAATATAGCGGGCAGGTGTGTTTTTTGTTCTGAGGGCTGAATTTTGAGGCATGGGGCCAGTCGGGCAAGCTCCCTGGTAAAGGCATCAAAATCTGCCTGCTCCGGATGGCTGGTCCGGGATAAAAAAATCTTTTGGGTATGTGTCTGTTTTTGTGCCCAGGCACAAATTTTTTTTTTGTCCTCAGTTTTCATGCCTGAATCTGGTTACCCCCTTGATGTATCGCAACATCCAGGGCTTTCAAAGCCTGGTGGACAAGATCAGGCCCTGAGACGGATCCCGGCCCCGGTGCTGCTGATGCCCGGTTTTCTGTGTCCTGCTTTTCTCCTGTAAAGCAGGTCATTCCGATACTGATGGTCAACTGGATCAGATGGGTGCCCACAAAAATTTTATTGTCATTTATGTTTTGTCTGATACGTTCGGCCAGAATCTGTGCCCTGGTAAACCGCGTGTTGGGCAGTACAATGCCGAATTTTTCCGCCCCGAACCGGCATACCACATCCAGGTCCCTTACCATCGCCTGGATCCTTGCGGCACAGGCGGATAAAATGAGATCACCGGTTTTGTACCCGTATTTTTCATTAAAAGACATAAATCGGTCCACCTGCACCAGCAGGATGGACAAAGGCAGGCGGTACCGCCTGGCCTTGGAGATTTCCAAAGCCAGGGTCTGGTTGAACCAGCTGCGGTTCAACAGCCGGGTCAGCTGGTCCCGCCGGGAAATCAGATCAATCCGGTCCCGTGCACCCTGGACTTTTTGGGTGAGTCTGGCCTGGGTCAATGTTTTCTGGATCGTATCCACCACATCCATGGCTGATGTCTGTTCTTTGACCAGAAATGTGTATGCCCCGGTGGCAATGGCAGCGGCCCCGGCATCTGTATGGTGTTGGTCCACGGTGTAGATTATCGGCGCCCCGGTTCTCAGGCGTATCAGCTTATCCAGCAGGTGCAGGCCGGAGCCGTCTGCCAGCTGGTGGTTGATAAAAATAACATCCGGCCGGCTGGATGCCACATATTCCAGAGCCTGTTCAGAGGTGCCGGCCTGGATAAGGTCGGCTTTTATCCTGCCGGCCAGATACCGTTCAAAAATCATGAACTCATCTGTAAAATGGGTAGCGAATAGAATCCTTCCGGGCCGTTTTTTGCCGGTTTTGTCCTGGAAAATTACCTGGCTGCCCAGTTCTCGGTTCTGGGACCTGTGCAGCCGGCGGATCACCTCTGCGATATGGTCGCCGGCCGTCCGGATCCGGGTAACTCCCTGGCGCAGGCGCAAAGGCATGTCCGGTGCCTGCTGCAAAAAATAGCTGCCGGCCTGGATTTTGGATAAAAACGGCTGGACCTGATTGGTAAATGCTGATGACAATGACAATATGTTTTTTTTCAGGGTGGTCTCAGATAAAGCGGACTGGTGCTGATCCATAAACCGGGTATAGACTTTTTCCAGCTCCTGGATGCTCTGGTCCACAGCAATGCGGTGGCGGAAAAGCGCCAAAAAAAGAAAAAGCCTGGCCCTGATCAACACCGGTTCAATGGGTTTGGCCACGTGGTCCAGCAGCAGGGGAGGCACTTTGTCATACAGATCAGGCAGCCCGGGGGCATCGGTTACCAGCAGCACCGGGGGGATTTTGGCATGATCAAAGCGCAACAGGCTGTCTGCAAGGGCATGGGGGTCAATTTCCGGCATAGTCAGATCCATGACGACAAATGCCAGGGACCGGGAAAAAATGTGTTTCATGGCATCGGCTGTTGTGTCTGTATGGATAATCACAAGTTCCGGGGTTTCTGCCAATGCAATTTTGACAGCTTTGACAGTATCCCCCGGGGCGATGATTAATGCTGTGTGAGAGGTGGCGGTCATGGGCTTTCCTTTTTATTGAAGGTGAAAATCGGGATGGCTTCCTTAGTTCTTTACCAGAATCCGGCTTTTAAATTAAGTGAAAATCATGTACATAACATGCGAAAGACCCCAACTTTTTGATTCAGGCTGAATATTATGACCTTTTATGCAGATCTTCACATCCATTCCAGGTATTCCCGGGCAACGGCCCGGAACCTGGATTTTGAAAATATTTACCATGCAGCCCGGATCAAGGGCATCAGTGTTGTGGGTACGGGCGATTTCACCCATCCTGCCTGGGTCCGGGAGATGGAATCCAAGCTGGAACCGGCTGAGCCCGGTTTGTTTGTGTTGAAAAACCAGATTGCAGCAGCCATTGATGATGCCATACCCCAATCCTGCCAAAACCAGGTGCGCTTTATGCTCCAGGCGGAAATCTCCAATATTTATAAAAAAGACGGCAAGGTCAGAAAAAATCATAATATCATCTATTTTCCGGATTTGACCAGTGTAAAAAAATTTAATGCCCGGCTGGATGCCATCGGCAATATCACGTCTGACGGCCGCCCTATTCTCGGCCTGGATGCAAGGGATCTTCTGGAGATCATGCTGGAAACCTCTGACCAGGGGTTTTTGGTGCCTGCCCATATCTGGACCCCCTGGTTTTCTCTGTTTGGGTCCAAATCCGGATTTGACCGGAT
>JAABRW010000073.1 GCA_011390695.1 Desulfotignum sp. | reverse complement strand
AGCATGCACCTGACAGGATAATCCTTTTCCGGAAGGTGGATCATGGTTGAAAAAATCAGGATGTCGAAATTTGAAGAGATATTTGATATCAACGAGATCCAGAAAATTCAGGATGCCTTTGCAAAGGCCACAGGAGCTGCTTCCCTTATAGCCGATGTCAACGGCAGGCCCATCACGAAATCCAGCAACGTCTGCCGCCTGTGCACACAGATCATTAAAAAAACGGATGCGGGACGCGATACCTGTATCCGGTCCAATGCCGCAACATCAGGGTATCACCCGGATGGGCCCATGGTTCAGCCCTGTCTGGGGCCGGGATTGTTGAATGCCACTGTTTCCATAACCATTGCCGGCTGTCATATGGCCAACTGGATCATCGGTCAGGTCAGGGATGAAAAAGCAGACTTGCAAAAGATGCTGGCATTCGGAGATATCATTGGTGCGGAGCATGACGATTATGCCCATGCCCTTGATGAGGTAACCATTATGCCGGTAAACCAATTTACTGACATCAGCCATGCCCTGTTTTTGATCACAGAGCAGCTGTCAGACCAGGCATATCAGAAACTGAAATACAAACAGATCGTATCCACTCTGAAAAAATCAGAGAAGAGACTGGTGCAGAAAACCCGGGAGCTTCAGAATACCATGGACCATCTGATAGAAGCCATGGAGAATAACCAGGCCATGGAGGCCCGGCTGCGCCAGTCCCAGAAAATGGAAGCCATCGGCACGCTTGCCGGCGGAATCGCCCATGATTTTAACAATATCCTGTTTCCCATTCTGGGTTTTTCTGAAATGATCATGCAGGATCTGCCCTTGAAAAATCCGGTCAGGGACCAGATGCAGTCGGTGATAGACGGGGCTGTCCGGGCCAGGGAACTGGTCCAGCAGATCCTGACATTCAGCCGGGAAACAGAACAGGACTGCAGGCCTTTGAAACTGCAGCTGATTGTAAAGGAGGTGCTCAAACTGGCCAGGGCCTCATTGCCGGCCACCATAAAAATCACCAAAAACATTCCCAACGGGGTAGGCATGATTAAGGCTGATCCCACCCAGATGCACCAGGTAATCCTGAATCTCATCAGCAATGCCCTGCATGCCATGGAGGAAAATGGCGGAGAATTGTCCGTATCCCTCAGTGAAGCCGATTTTTCAGAAGATAATCTGCCGGCATTTGAGATGGCACCCGGCCCGTATGTGTGCCTGAAGGTGGCAGACACGGGACCGGGCATGAAACCTGAAATTCTCAAGCGTATTTTTGAGCCTTATTTTACAACAAAGGTGCGGGAAAAGGGCACAGGTCTCGGGCTGGCGGTGGTACATGGCATTGTAAAAAACCTGGATGGAAAAATTTTCGCACAAAGCGCTCCAGGAGAAGGCACGGCATTTTACATGTATCTGCCGCGATTTACCAGGGAACCGGTCCTGTGTGATGAAACCAAAAAAGCTGCTGTTCCCTGCAATGGAAATGAAAAAATCCTGTTGATTGATGATGAAAAATCCATACTGCATATGCTGGAGGAACTGTTGTCCCGGGCCGGGTACAGGGTCACTGCCTGCAACGTGGCACAACAGGGACTGAAATGTTTCACACAAACGCCCCGGGATTTTGATCTGGTCATCACGGACATGACCATGCCGGAAATGACAGGGGATAAACTGGTTGCCGCCCTCAAAAAAGTACGGCCGGATATTCCGGTGATCCTGTGCACCGGGTGCAGTGAAAACACGGTAATGGCAAGGACAGGTGATGCCAAACCCGATAAAATCCTCATGAAACCAGCCACCAGAGAAGACGTGCTGGCAAATATCAGATATCTGCTGGACAACTGACCGGTGTATGGGTAAACTGCTTTAAAAAAAATATAATAGCCAACATAAAGGAGTGGAAATGGCTGAAAAAAAAATTCTGGTTGTGGACGATGAAAAGGCAATAATAAGCCTTCTGGAACAGGCATTTTCCAGGAAAGGGTATGAGGTCCGGTCTGCACTGGACGCGGAAACAGCTCTGGAAATTCTGGAAAACGAAACCATATATGTGATGTTTTTTGACCTGAACCTGCCCGGCATGAACGGGATTGAGCTGTGCCGGGAAATCAAGAAGCGCAGACCTGTTTCCGTGATTTACGCCATTACCGGGTATGCTTCTTTGTTTGAGCTGGCCGACTGCAGGGATGCCGGTTTTGAAGACTATTTCAAAAAACCGGTCAACCTGTCCACCCTTATGGACAGGGCTGCATCCGCCTTTGAAAAAATTGATCGCTGGAAATCGATGTGACGGCCCTGCCGGTTTTTTTGTTTTTCCCTTGACAGGTTCTGTTTTTCAGCTCTAATATTAAGCACATTGGGGTTAGTTGCAGGCGATTTCACCTGCTGGAAAACATTTTATCTGTAAGGAGACCATGCAATGAAAAAAATCATTTGCCGCAGCATCGCAGTTTTGTGCATGATGACAGTGGCGGGATTTGCAACCCTGGCACCAATTGCCGGAGCAGCAGACCTGCCGGAATTGAAGCTGAAGGTGTCCCAGGCCATGATGCCCAAAACCAGTCTGACCCACCAGCTTATTGAAGAATTTGCCGCCAACGTGACCGAGCGTACCGACGGCAAAGTGACCTTCAAGATTTTCGGACCGGAGATCGGAGACTGGACCGAACTGGAGCGTATGACCAAGCGCGGGGCCGTGGACATGCAGTTCAACGCCTTTGACACCGGTCTGGATGCCCGGTGGAATTTTTTCACCCTGCCGTTTATGGTGTCCAACTGGGACCAGGTACGCCGGGTTTTCAGCAAAGGCGGCATTGTTACGGAACTGGGGGAAAAATGGGCAGAAGAAAAAGGACTGTACTATCTGGGACCATGGCTCAACAACCTGGCCAGCCTCGGTTTGAAAGACAAAGTAGTGACTACGGAAGCCGAGGCCAAAGGGCTCAAGATCCGGGTGCCGCCCATTGATACCTACCGTTGTTTTGTTGATAAAATGGGTTTTTCTCCGGTAACCATTCCCTGGGCCGAAGCCCCTACTGCAGTGGCCACGGGCCTGGTGGACGGCTGGGTAGGTTCCGGTGCCGTATATATGTATGACCTGTTCCGGGATGTGGCAAATGTGATGATCGTAACCTATGACAGCCCGGAAACCTGGCATGTCACCTATAACCTGAAAAAATGGAAAAACCTGCCCGAAGAGTACCAGACCATTATCACCGAAGAGGTGGAAAAGATCATTATCAAACACCTGGATCTGGTGGAAAAAGAAGAATTGGACAACCAGGCCAAACTCAAAGAAGCCGGCTGGCAGATCGTTGTCCCGTCTGATGCGGAATTGGCTGCCTGGAAAGAAAGCTGCCTGGAATGCTGGGACACCTATGAAGAGATCGTAGGTAAGGAAAATATCGAAAAACTGCTGGAAGAAGTCAATAAGTAGCACTAGGCTATATGACCATCCCTGCCGCCTGAAATTTTTCAGGCGGCAGGATTTTTTTTAACGGCACCTGCCTGATATTGAAAATGACAGAGTAAACATGAATGCCTCTCATCCCACCAATCCCGTTCAGAAAGCCGGCCTGATGCTGGTCAAAGCCCAGCGGTTCTTTTTGTTTTATCTGTTTTTGCTCCTGGTGGTGGCCATGATGCTGGAACTGCTGGTCCGTTTTTTTTTGAAACAGTCCATTTTCGGGCTGTCGGATTTCATCGGGTTTGCATCGGTGTGGCTGTATGCCATCGGCGCGGCCCTGGCCTCTTATGACCGCACCCATATCAAGGCGGAATTTGTAAATGTGTTTGCCAAATCCAGCCGGGTCAGAAATCTGTTCCGAATGGTGAGCGCCGTTATTTCTGCCGGCATGTCGGCTATTTTCACCAAATGGAGCTGGGACCTGTGCGTCTATAGTGTGTCCGTCGGAGAGGTCACCCAGGCCTATCCCGTACCCAAGGTGATTTTTCAGTCCTCTTTTTTTGTGGGAGGCATTCTCATGGTGATCTATTTTCTGTGGGAAGCGGCGGACTGTTTTGTTGATTTTAGGAAAAATGCGTGAACGGTTCAAAAAAAAAGACCTGTTCTGCTATATGATATAGAGGAATTTCATGGAATTTGCGTTGATCGGATTTGCCGTCTGCCTGGTGCTGATTGTCATTGGTGTGCCTGTGGCAATGGCATTCGGTGTTCTCACGGTCATGCTGCTCTATTTTTTCGGGCAGGATGCCGGGTACCTCATCGAAGTGACCTACAAAAAGGTGGATTCGGTGATATTGTTTGCCGTGCCCCTGTTTATTCTGTTCGGCACCCTGCTGGATGCCACCGGCCTTGCCAAGCGCCTCATTGACTTTGTCAACCTGCTGATGACCCGTTTCCGCAGTGCCCTTGGAGCGGTCACCGTGGTGACCACGGCCCTGTTCAGCTCCATATCCGGCACTGATTCCGCTGCCATTGCCTGTATCGGCACGGTTATGATTCCCCGTCTGGTGGCCAAGGGGTATCACAAGGGACATGCCACGGCCCTGGTGGCCTGCTCAGGTATTCTGGGACAGCTGGTACCCCCCAGCGTGCCCATGATTTTTTATGCCATCATTACCGGTTCCTCCATCCTGGGTGTATGGTTTGCCACCCTGGGACCTGCCATCCTCATCGTGATCATGTACTGCCTGCTCAATGCCTGGGCGGTGAGAAAAATGCCCATTGTGCCGGAAGAAAAATTTGATTCCTTCAAAGAGCAGATGGTGCATATCACCCGGGCCGGTATCCACTGTGTCCCGGTACTGCTGCTGCCTTTTTTTATTTTCGGCTCCCTGTACTCGGGACTGATCACCCCCACGGAAGTGGCCCTGATCGGGGTGTTTTATGTCCTGGCACTGGGATTTTACTACAGGGCTTTGACCTGGCAGGAGATCAAAATAGCGGCCATCAGTACAGCCGTCATCAGCGGCGCGGTCACCTTGATGTTTTATTTTACCGAAACCACCAGCAAGATTCTGATCCTGGAAGGGATCACCGATGAACTGGGGGCCTGGGTGGTGGCCAATTCCCCCAACCAGGCAGTCACCCTGCTCATGCTCAACGTTATTTTGCTGCTCATGGGCATGATGATGAACGATTTGAGCGGTACGGTCCTGTCTGCGGGGCTTTTGTGGCCCATAGCATCGGCAGCAGGGGTTGACCCGTACCATTTTGCCGCCATAACCGGGGTGAATCTCGGGCTGGGTACGGTGACCCCGCCCACAGCCCCCATGCTGTTTCTGGCCGGCCGGATCGGCAACAGCTCGGCGGAAGAGTATATCAAACCGGCCCTGGTCCTCATGATCGCCGGCATGGTGCCTGTGCTCCTGATTACTACTTACTGGCCGGACCTGTGCCTGTTCATTCCCAAAGCCCTGGGATTTATAAAATAGGTGGTTTGACAGGCAGTGTACAGGGGAATGACGGCAGCATGAAAACCTGATTCTGATACTTGTGATCCGGGGTATTTACCCTGGGGACGTGAAACCAACAATAATAAACCCAA
>JAABRW010000072.1 GCA_011390695.1 Desulfotignum sp. | reverse complement strand
AGACCCTTTTTCAGGCGTGCTTTTGACCTGGATACTGCCGTTCATGGCAACTGTGATCTGCTTTACAATAGCCAGGCCCAGCCCGGTGCCGCCATATGACCTGGCACTGGATCCGTTTGCCTGGGTAAAGGGTTCAAACAGGTGTGACAACTGCTCTTGCGTCATACCGATACCGGTATCTGCAACCGTTACCGTCAGCCACAAGTCCTGTTCACTCTGAAAGGTGATGTCAGATGTGATTTTCACCTGGCCGGCAGATGTGTATTTTACTGCATTTTCCGTAAGCTTCATGATAATCTGGGTGAGGCGGGACCCGTCACCCTCCATGAAAACCGGCGGTTCATGGGAAAAGGTATACAGCAGGTCGATATTTTTTTCTGCGGCAGCAGCCTTGTTTTCGGTGATGATTTTTTTCATAATATCATCAAACGAGAAGGGTTCATTTTTGATTGCCGGATTTCCCGCATCAATTCTTGCAAAGTCAAGGATATCATTGATAATGTTCATAAGGGCCTTGCCCGCTGTTTGGATGTGGGAAATACGCTGGTACTGGTCCGGTGACAGATCTGCATCCAGCGCCAACCGGCTCATGCCGAGGATGGCATTCATGGGGGTCCTGATCTCATGCGAGATGGTTGCCAGAAATTCATTTTTGGCCTTTACCCCGGCTTCAGCACGAATTTTGGCCTGTTCCAGGTCATGAATCATTTTTTTCCGGGCGGAAATATCCTCTTTAATAGCAACAAAGGAAATGATCTCTTTTTGATCGTTGAATATAGGAGAAATTGAGGCAGATTCCCAGTAAATCTCTCCGTTTTTTTTAATGTTGTCAAATTCACCATGCCATACCTGTCCATTTGTAATGGTTTGCCACAATGTTTCGTAAAATTCTTTTGGCTGTTTTCCGGTGCTCAAGATGCTCGGATTCCGGCCCACAACTTCCTGCAGGGTATATCCGGTGACCTGTTCAAATGTGGGATTCACATATTCGATGGCGCCATCAACGTCCGTTATGACCACGCTGACAGGACTGTGTTCAACCGCCTGTGACAGGCGGCGAAGATCTTTTTCTGTCCTGCTCCGATGGGTGATGTTTTCATGGGCAGCCACAGCCCATCGTTTTTTGTTCACCAAAAACCATGTAAGGTTCAGTCGGAACCACCGGTGTCTGTCAGGAGAATGACAGGGATATTCCATGGCAAATGCATCAATTCTGCCGGACAGCAAAGCATCAATTTTTTTTGCAATACGGGTTGCCTGGTCCTTTCCGGCGCCTGTTGTGTTTCTGCAAAGATCGGCATAATTCATACCAATACCGTAGTTTTCCGATGCCAGATGGTTTTTGTCGGCAAAGGTTTTCCATGCCTGGTTGACAAATACAATATTGCCGTCATTGTCCATTACGGCTATATGTTCGGGCAGTGCATCCACAACCTTGAGGAAAATTTTTTGATCCATAAACCTATTGTGTGCGGCTTGCTTCATAAGCGGTGTTGTCTGGGCCATAGGGATTTTTTGCCTTCCTTTTTTTTATGAAAGAACAATCTTCCGGACTGTTCTTTCATGCTTTGTTGTGCCGATCAGGGCATGGCCGTTGTTGTGTTGATGCGGTTTGCAGCTAGGCGGTTTTAAATTTTTGGGTCATGCTGCGAAGCTGTTCTGCCAGACCAGACATCTCTTCGGCACTGGTGTTCACCTGGCTGCCGGCTTCTGCGATTTCTGATGCCGCCTGGTTTACCTCACCGATATCTTTTGCAATTTCCTCTGATACGGAAGAACTCTGGGACACATTCTCGTTGACCTCCTGGATACCCTGGGCAGCCTGCTGCACATTGCCGGTAATCTCCAGAGTGGCAGAGGACTGTTCCTGGATGGCCGATGCAATGGCGGTGACGATGTCATTGACATCATGGATCACCGTGGTTATCTGCTGGATCTCTTTTACCGTGTCTCTGGTGGTGCTTTGTATCCCCTGGATGCGCTCCCGTATCTGCCGGGTAGCTGCATCGGTCTGATTGGCAAGGTCCTTGATCTCTGCAGCCACAACGGCAAATCCTTTTCCCGCCTGTCCGGCACGGGCCGCTTCTATGGTTGCATTCAGGGCCAGCAGGTTGGTCTGACTGGATATCTCGGCAATTGTTTCCGTGACCTTTCCTATCAAAATGGCAGCCTCACCCAAGGCCTCCACTTTTTCCGAGGCTTTCTCAGATTTTTCCACCGCATCATTGGTGACAGAACGTCCCTTTTCCGTGCTCCGGGCAATTTCACTGATGGTCGCTCCCATTTCCTCTGCAGAAGCCGCCACCATCTGGATATTGGTGGATGCCTGTTCAGACGCAGCCGCCACGCTCACCATGCTGGCACTCATCTCTTCGGCAGCTGCCGCCACCGTAGTGGATTTGTCAGCGCTTTGCTCCGCATTGGCTGACATCTGACTGGAAATGGCTGACAGCTCCGTAGATGATGCAGACAGCACCGATACCCCCTGGGACAGCTCCGTGAACATCTGGTTCAGATTGGATCGCATCTGGTTCATGGCCCTGGCCATGGTTCCGATTTCATCTGCCTGGTCAATGTCCAGGGTCTGGGTCAGGTCCCCGTCAGCCAGGGCATTGGCAAAATATACACTTTTTTTCATGGGCCGGGTGATGGTCCGGGTAAATGCCAGGGCTGCGCCGGTAATACAGATGATGCCCGCCAGGGCGATGACAGCGATCAGCATCTTCATCCGGGTTATGGGTGCAAATGCCTCTTGGGCATCAATTTCGGAAATCACCGCCCAAGTGAGGTCTTTAATGGTCAACGGGCCGTAGGCAGCCAGTACTTCTTCCCCCAGATAGTTCTGTGTCAGTTGGTGATCGGTTTTCCCTGCCAAAGCCTCTTTGACTGCCAGGGTTTGTACCCTGCCTGTTTCCGGGTTGGCAAAACTGGCGGTTACAGAGTGGGTATCGGGTGAGAGATATGAATCAGACCGCATGAGAAAGTCCGGACCCACCAGATAGCTTTCACCGGTTTCCCCCATACCGTGGCGGGATGTCATGACGGCATTTATCTGGCTTACCGGAATCTGAAATCCCACAACACCGATCAGGGCTCTTGACCCATCATGAATCGGATAGCCTGCGAAAATTGCGGGTGCACCATTGCTCGGGGCATAGGGTGCCATGTCCACCAGGGCAGGTTTGCCTGTGTTGACAACTTTGGCCCATAACTCGGCAAGACTGCTGTTCTTGTAACGGCCATGGCCAAGATTCTCCCCGATATCACTTTCTTTTTCATTGGTATACATGACATGGCCATGGGCCGCGCAGATCAGGAACATGTCATATACACCGCTTTGTTCCTGGTAGGCCCGCAGTTTTCTGCCGAATGACTTCCATATATCATGGTATTCCGGGGTGGTGACATCATAACTGCCAGTGGCGGTGACATGGGTATCATTGTGGTACTGGACCAGTTGTTCATAAAAGGAATGGACCTCCCGGGATTCGGCAAAAACAGCCATCTGCAGAAACAATCCCTTGAAATACTCGGTGATATGTTCCTGTTTGGCTGCCTGAAGGCCTTCCATTTGCTCATACACCAGGTGGGTTATGGCATTTCGGGATTGGTTGACCGCAAGGATTCCCATGACGGCCAGGGGCAGAATGCCGATGATAAGAAAAGCCGCGGTAAATTTTACACCCATTCTCATGTTTTTCAGTTTGATCACACTGCACCTCTTTCAGATGGTTTGTTTTTTATTGCCTGCAAAACACATTATCAAGATGCATGCCACAGAACGAAAAATTAAAACTAAAATTTTAATTGTTACAATTACAAAGAGTTACAAACAAGAGGAAAAAATTTTAATCGGTATTTTTCTGTGAAAAACCGGGTTTTTTTTTGTTTGGCAACACTTTTTTTGGTTTTCAAAAAAATGCAGGATCAGGATGGCAGGAATGGGTTTTTCAGGATCACGGCTTTTGCAGCTGATATTTTCGCATAAAATAATAGAGCCGGTTCTTGCTCAGCTCAGACTGGGCCGCTGCCTGGTCAAGATCCCAGTTGTTGTGGGACAGGAGCATGGAAAAATAGTGTTTTTCTATTTTTTCAAGTGCCTTTTCCTTAAAGGGCTTGAATGCTTCCAAAATGTCTCCTGCATCTGCCGGCAGGGGGGTGTCTGCCTGCTGCAGTCCTTTTTTAACATGGGAAACCCGGATCTTATCCGGCAGGTGCATGGGATATACCAGGGGGATCTCAGGATCACACAGCAGTGTTTTTTCAAGAACATTGATCAGTTCTCTGACATTTCCGGGCCAGTCATGGGTTTCAAGTATGTCCAGGGTTTCGGGCAGCAGGACCTTGCGGGGAATTCTGTGCTTTTTACATAATTCACCTGCATAATGCAGGGTCAGGTCATGGATATCCTCTTTTCTGTCCCGCAAAGGCGGAAGGGTTATGACAAAGGTTTTGATGCGGTACAACAGATCCTGCCGGAAAGTGCCTGTTGCGGCCATTTTTTCAAGATCCCGGTTGGTGGCTGCGATAAGTCTGAAGTCACTGACCAATTCACTGGTGCTGCCCACGGGCCTGAATTTTTTTTCCTGTAATACCCGTAAAAAGTTTTTCTGGGCAGCAAGGGGCAATTCCCCGATTTCATCCAAAAAAAGGGTGCCCCTGTCCGCCATTTTTATCAGGCCGTCCGATGCCTTGTCCGCTCCTGTGAAAGCCCCTTTCTGATGTCCGAACAGCAGGCTTTCCATCAGGGTGTCCGGCATGGCTGCACAATCCACAATAACATAGGGAGCATCGCTGACCGAGGAATTGTCATGGATAGCCCTGGCAAACAACTCTTTTCCTGTTCCGCTTTCTCCCTGGATCAGCACACTGGCATGGCTGGGGGCACACTGAGCCAGCTGCTCCAGGGATTTTTTCAGTACGTAGCTCTTGCCGATGATGCCGGCAGGTTGAAACAGAAGTCCGGCAGATTTTTTGTGTTTTGCCTTGCGGTATTCCAGGGCCTGGTTGATCTGCAAAATCAGGGTCTGTTTGTAAAACGGTTTTTCAATATAATCCCAGGCACCGTTGTTGATGGCTATTTCCGCACCCTGACCGCTGCCCATGGCCGTAATGATAATGACCTGGGGTTCAGAGCGGTTCTGTTTGATGGCCGGCAGGGCATCCAGCCCGTTTCCGTCAGGCAGGTTGACATCCAGAAAAACCAGGTCCAGGGCCTGCTGATCAATGATACACAGTCCCTCATCCAGGGTGGCAGCAGTAAAAACCGTGTGGGCAAGTGCTTCCATCCGGGCGGTCAGAATTTCTCTGATATGTGCTTCATCATCAATCACCAGAATGTGGGCCACAGGACATCCCCTCCTTTTCAAAACACAGGTGGAGCAACCAGATCCATTTGTATGCCGGCAGTCCCGGACCGCCTGATCTGCAAAAATGAACATACCAGCAAACGGTTTCAATTTCAATCATGTGTTTTTCTCCAGAGAAAGAATACCAAAACAATCTGAAATGTGCTATCGTCAATTTTTGGGATGGGTTGGCACACGTTTGTATTGACCAATAACACCAGGCAGGATGAAACAGATGTCTTCCAGCTATCTGTCGCGGAGGCAAAACTATAAATCTGGACACCCTCAAAAATAAAAGTTTCTGAACGGTAACTTTTTCTTGCATTTCATTTGCATGCCTATTAAAAGTATCTGATCAGAAACTTTTTTTT
>JAABRW010000071.1 GCA_011390695.1 Desulfotignum sp. | reverse complement strand
CTGCGGACTTGGATATCCGGATCATGTCCCGGGTGCCATGGGATAGACAGCGGATCATTGCCTATGAAACCCTGTTTGCCCCCCATGCCCCCCGGGTGGCACAGGCATTGGCCAACTACCATTTCAACCCGGATTTGTTCAAGATGCAATAACAAGGAGACAATCTTCATGAAAACCATTCTGCTGCTCACCGGTCCGGCAGGCGATGCCCAGGGCTGGGGCGATCTCGGGGTGACCAAAAGCATGTGCCGGGCCATAAAAGACAGCGGCCTTGACAGCCGTATCGCTTTTGTGTCAACCATGGAAGAGTTTTTTGCCGCCATGGAAGCCGGCGGGTTTGACATGGTCTGGAGCGCCCTTTACCATATCTCGGACAAAAGCGATATCATCGGCACAGGCACCGGCCAGTGGCTGGCAGATTATTTTGATACCCATGCCATTCCCTACATCGGCCCGGACAGCGCCACCATGAAACGTCTCATCGACAAAACCGCCACCCATGACACGCTCGCAGCACAGGGCATCAGGGTGCCGTTTCATATCGAAATTTCTCAGGGACAGGCTTTGCCGGACATCGGGTTTCCCGCGTTTGTCAAACCCAGTTGTGAGTCCCGGTCCGTGGGCATCAGTGATGATTCCGTGGTCCATACCCGGGAAGAACTGGCCCGGCAGACAGCCTATATCCACAACAATTTTGACCAGCCCGCCCTGGTGGAAGAATACCTTCCCGGCGATGAATACACCGTGCTCATGCTGGGCAACGGCAGGCTGCAGAAATTTCTGCCCGGCCGGGTGGCGGTGGACCCGCAGCTTTTTGGCAGATACCCCATTCTGCGCAGCGACCTGCGGGGCGTGGGCGTTACCCGGATCAAGCGGACCATAGAAATGGCGGACCAGGCAGTTGCCCTGTGCAAAAGCGCTGTGGAGGCCTTACACTGCCTGGACCATGTGCGGGTGGACATGCGGATGGATGCACAAGGGGATCTGAAAATCATCGAAGCCAACGGCATCCCCGGCCTCAAGCCGGTAAAAAGCTGGAGCCCCCAGCTCTTTTCCCTTTACCACGCCACCGGCAAAGGAGCTGACCGGGACTATCAGGAACTGGTCCACTGCATTGTGTCTTCGGCCCTGGAACGGTATGGCCTGGTATGAAAACAGCCTTTCAGAAAATAAAATAATTTATGCCCATCCCATTACAGTTTTATGGTATATTCTTAAAATAGAGTTTAAAAAAAGAATTTTGAATCCATGGAGGGGATAATTCACTCATGTTACTTGAATATATCCAGGCAGGTCTCAGGCACGCAAAATACGAAATTTTATCAGATGACGGGAGTTACTATGGTGAAATTCCCGACTGCAATGGGGTTTATGCCAATGCGGAAACGCTTGAAGGATGTCGCGAAGAATTAATGGCTGTCTTTGAAGAATGGATACTCTTTAGAATTTTCAGGAATCTTTCTATGCCCACCATCGACGGCATAGACCTGACGGTCAAGGAAACCGCCTGAATGCCCCATTACCATACGCATTCCCAATCCGCACAAAAGTGACATTGGAAAAGAACTTCTTGTCAGAATTCTCCGGCAGGCAGGTATTGACAGAGATGAATGGGAAAAACTTTGATGCCCGGAAAAAAATGCAGGATGCCGGCATAACTTTTATTGAAGGAGTATAACCGATGACAGAAAAAGCATTCCAGGATTATTATTCAGAAGAATTCAGCCACTGCTACGGCTGCGGCCGCAAAAACGAACATGGTCATCAGATTAAAAGCCATTGGGATGGAGAAGAAAGTGTGGCTGTTTTTCAACCTGAGCCTTATCACATAGCCATTCCCGGATTTGTGTACGGCGGACTGATCGCCTCTCTTATCGACTGCCACGGCACCGGCACAGCAGCGGCCGCCACTTACAGAGAACAGGGGCGGGCCATGGACAGCGAACCTGCCCTGCGGTTTGTCACTGCTTCTTTAAAGGTGGATTTTCTGGCCCCCACCCCTTTAGGTGTTCCCCTGGAAATCCGGGCCACAGTATCCCAGATCACCCCCAAAAAAGTGGTGGTGGATGAAAAGGTGACCGCCAACGGCAAAATCTGCGCCACCGGCCAGGTCATTGCCGTGAAAATGCCGGATTCCATGCTGGCCGGGAAATAGCCACAATCCGGATAGCTGCAATATTATAATCACCCATATCAAAGGAGGGTGGTGAAAAGGCATATAAGATGAATTAATAGATTTTGGAGTGAATGCAAATGATGCTTGTAACAGCAGAACAGATGCAGGCCATGGACAGTTTCACCATCAATGAATTTAAAATCCCCGGGCTCGTGCTCATGGAAAATGCCGGAAGGGGTGCCTGTGATTTTTTCATGGAAACATTCACCCCTGACCGGTCCACCCGGGTAGGTATTGTGGCCGGCCGGGGCAACAACGGGGGAGACGGCTGGGTCATGGCCCGGTACCTCATGGAAAAACAGATCCCTGTGACTGTTTTTCTGCTGTCGGAAAAAGACAGGGTATCAGGAGATGCAAAAACCAACATGGATTTTGTGGAAAAACTGCTTCCCCATTTCCCCGAATCTGCTGTTGTACAAATTCCTGATGCCGCAGCCCTGGCACAGGAAAAATCCCGTATAATCCATCAGGATCTGCTCATAGATGCCATTTTCGGCACCGGTCTGAACGCGGATGTGAAAGGCTTTTTCAGGGATGTGATCCAATGCATCAACCAGACGAAAAAACCGGTTTTTTCCGTGGATATTCCTTCGGGCCTCAACGCAGACACCGGAAAGAAATGCGGTGTCTGCATAAAAGCGTCTGCCACGGCCACTTTTGCCTTTGCCAAAATCGGCCACGTTCTTTATCCGGGAAACCAGTACACCGGCAAACTGCGGGTCATTGACATCGGCATTCCCGGGTTTGCAGCCCGGGACCGGGCAATCCGGTTTCAGGTACTGGGAAAAAACCGGATTGCCCGGCTTTTTCCCCCCAGGGCATTCAACAGCCACAAGGGAAACTTCGGACACCTGATGATTGTGTCCGGCTCTGTGGGGAAAACCGGGGCAGCCGCCCTGTGTGCCAATGCGGCCCAGCGGTGCGGCACCGGCCTTGTGACCCTGGGTGTCCCCGCCGGCATCAATGCCGGCCTGGAACCTATGGTAACAGAGCCCATGACCGTCCCTCTGCCGGAAACACAATCAGGGGCCCTGTCTGCTGCGGGCCTGGAAAAGATCCTGGCTCTGGCCGGAGACAAACAGGCACTGGCACTGGGACCGGGCATTGGCACTGATCCTGAAACCCGGAAACTGGTGCTGTCCCTGGTAAAAAACTGTTCCCTTCCCCTGATTATGGATGCAGATGCCATCAACTGTATTGCAGAAAAGCCTGAAATCCTTGCATCCAGACCATCATCGGCTGTATTGACCCCCCATCCCGGAGAAATGGCCAGGCTGGCAGGTATCAGTGCCGGGCAAGTCCAGGAAGACCGGCCGGGCGTTGCCCGGAAATTTGCCGAAAGCCATAACGCGATCCTGGTACTCAAAGGGGCCCAGACCCTTATTGCCCTGCCTGACGGACAGGTATTCCTGTCTCCCACCGGTAACCCGGGCATGGCAACAGGCGGCATGGGAGATGTACTTACCGGCATGATTTCCGGTTTCGCTGCCCAGGGATTTTCTCTGGAAAATGCGGCTTTGGCAGGGGTTTATATTCATGGCCTTTGTGGAGACATGCTGGCTGAAGAAATCGGTTCTTTCGGCTTTGTGGCCTCGGACATGACAGGTACCATTCCCCGGGCCATTCACAGGATACAGGCATGCACCAGGTGACCACCCGGACAGATGCGCAGACACAGGATCTGGGACAGCAGATCGGTCAAATCCTTGACAGCGGTATCTCCATAGCCCTGACCGGGGATCTGGGATGCGGGAAAACCACTCTTGTCAAAGGCCTTGCCAGGGGGCTGGGGGTGGATCCAGGGTACCACATCACCAGCCCCACCTTCACCATCATCAATGAATACCCGGCTGACAAAAATCTGCACCTGTATCATCTGGACCTGTACCGCCTGGGATCTGTGGAGGAATTGGCATATATCGGTTTTGAAGATCTTGCCGACACTGATGCGGTCATTGTGGTGGAATGGCCCGGCCTGCTTATGAAAGACCGGTTTTTATTTGATCTGGAACTTACCTTTGCATGGGATTCAGAATATAACCGGATCATATCTTTTTTTGCCTATGGACAGACCGGCACAAACGTGCTAAGCAAAATATTTTCATAAATTATGGAACTATTTTTTTGGAGTTATTATGGCGCTAAGGGTACAAAAATACGGGGGCACTTCTGTTGCAGATATCCAGCGGATATCCCGGGTGGCGGACCGGGTTGCAAAGGCCCATGAAGCCGGTGACCAGCTGGTGGTTGTGCTCTCTGCCATGGCAGGTGTGACAGACAATCTCATCTCCCTGGCAAGCCAGGCAGCCAGACAGCCTGACAAAAGAGAACTGGATGTTCTGCTTGCCACAGGGGAGCAGACCACCGCAGCATTATTGGCCATGATGCTGAAATCACGGGGATACAAGGCCAAATCATTTCTGGGATTCCAGGCCGGCATCCACACGGACCAGACACCCGGCAAGGCACGCATCCTTGATATCGACTGCCAGAAAATACAAAAAGCCCTGGAACAGGGAAATATTTCAGTGGTGGCCGGATTTCAGGGCACAGACTATAACGGCGATATCACCACCCTGGGACGGGGCGGGTCAGACACCTCGGCTGTGGCCATTGCAGCATCTTTGAAAGCAGATGTCTGTGAAATATTCACTGATGTGGACGGGGTGTATACCACAGATCCCAGAATCTGCGAAAAAGCACAGAAAATCAGCCGGATTTCCTATGAAGAAATGCTGGAAATGGCGGTTCTGGGGGCAAAAGTACTGCAGATCCGGTCGGTGGACTTTGCCAAAAAATACAATATTCCTTTGCATGTCAGATCATCATTCAATGAGGAGGAAGGAACCATGGTCGTCAATGAAAGCGCTGATATGGAAAGCGCTGTGGTATCAGGCGTTACATGCGATATGAATGAAGCCAGGATCACCCTGAAGCGGGTACCGGACCAGCCCGGCATATCCGCCAAAATATTCGGTCCCCTGGCAGATGCTGAAATCATGGTGGACATGATTATCCAGAACACCCGGACCGGCGGAGAAACCGACCTGACCTTCACTGTTACCAAGGATGATTTTGACCGGGCACTGGAAATTACTGAGGCGGTGGCCAAGGAGGTGGGGGCTGAAGAGGTGCTCTCTGCCACGGAAATTGCCAAAGTATCTGTGATCGGACTGGGCATGAAGAGCCACTCCGGCGTAGCCGCCACCATGTTCAAAGCCCTGGCCGAGGAAAACATCAATATCCGGTTGATTTCCACTTCGGAAATCCGTATCTCCTGTGTGATCCTGGCCAAATATGCGGAACTGGCAGTGCGGGCATTGCACGCAGCATTCGGGCTGGACAAAGAGGATTAGAGCGGCACCCGGTTCTCCAGGGCGGTTTCTATTTCATCTGTCACCTTCCGGACAGCTTCGGCAGGATCATCTGCATCCCTTATGGGGCGGCCGATCACAAGCAGATCACTGCCCTGTGCTATGGCCTTTGCCGGTGTGGTGATCCGTTTCTGGTCATCCCCCGGTGTCAGGCTCCATGCCGGACGGAT
>JAABRW010000070.1 GCA_011390695.1 Desulfotignum sp. | reverse complement strand
AACCAGGTGGGCCTGATCAAGCTGAACAGACCAAAGGTGCTCAATGCCATGAACCGGCAGCTGTGGACCGAAATGATGGATGCCCTGGAAAATTTAGGCCAGGATGACCAGATCAAGGTGTTGATTATTACCGGTGAAGGCCGGGCATTTTCCACCGGAGCGGATCTCAAGGATTCCAAGGGCCGTACCATCGAGGCCTACCGCCAGTACCTGGAATCTTTGCAGGAAGCGACCAGAAAGATCCTGCGGTTTGAAAAACCCACCATTGCCGCTGTCAACGGGTATGCCCTGGGATCCGGATATGAGCTGGCCCTGGCCTGTGATATCCGCATTGCCGCGGCCAGTGCCCTGATCGGATCTCCCGAGGCAAAGGTCACCTCTTCGGTCACCGGCGGGGCTTTCCGGCTTATCCAGGACCTGGTGGGGCCGGGCAAGGCAAAGGAACTGCTGTTTACCGCTGAAAATATCACGGGGGAAGAAGCCTGCCGCATCGGCCTGGTGAACAAATCCGTACCCCTGGAGCAGCTCATGGATGAAGCCTTTGCCATGGCGGACAAAATCAGCGCCAATTCCGCTTTTTCTTTAAAGCTCATTAAAAAAGGACTGGGCATGGCAGCCGGAGAAACCAGCTTGGAGGCGCTTATGGATTATGAGATTGAAGCCTGTCTGGCCTGTGTATCCACCAAAGAGCGGCAGACATCTCTGGATGAATTTGCCGGACGCAAAAACAAATAAAGGAAAGATTCATGCTGGAACATGTATTGAATGCAAAATCCGTTGCCATTATCGGTGCGTCCCGGAACAAGACCAAAAGAGGGTATCAGGCCATTAAAACCCTTCTGGCAGACGGGTTTGAAGGGGAGATCTACCCGGTGAACCCCAAAGAAGACACCATTTTGGGTCTGAAGTGCTTTAAAGATATCACAGACATCCCGGACAAAGTGGACCTGGCCCTGATCACCACCCCGGCCCGGACCATTCCCAAAATACTGGAAAACTGCGGCGCCAAGGGTGTGGCAGGCGCAGTGATCATTGCCGGCGGTTTCCGGGAACTCGGGGAAAAAGGCCGCATCCTGGAACAGGAAATGGTGGCTGCAGCCAAAGCAAATCAGGTCCGGCTCATCGGCCCCAACACCTCGGGCATGATCAATTTGAAAAGCCATATGAACCTGGTGGGGATCCAGGATGTGCCTGCCGGCAGTATCGCTTTGCTGTGCCAGAGCGGCAACATGGCCCTGACCCTGATCACCGAAGCCACCATCCGCAAGCACGGCGGCTTCACCTACTATGTGGGGGTGGGCAATGAGTCGGATATTAAATTTCATGAGTACCTGTCTTTTTTCAGAAATGATCCGGCCACCAAAGCCATTCTCATGTATGTGGAAGGTATGAGCCAGGGCAGGGAGTTTTTACAGGAAGCCTACCAGACCAGTATTGAAAAGCCCATCATCCTGCTCAAAAGCGGCCGGTCAGCCAAGGGCCGCAAGTCTGCCGGATCACACACAGGGTCCCTGGCCGGCATGGGACAGGTGGCCAAGGCTGCCTATGAACGCGCAGGGATCATTGTGATCGAAAATTCCGATGAACTGTTTCCGGTGGCGGAAACCCTGTCCAGCCAGCCCCCGGTGAAAAACAATGCCATTGCGGTGCTGGCAGACGGCGGCGGGCATGCCACCATTGCAGCGGATCTGCTGTCTGACTATGGGATCGGGCTGGCGGACCTGTCTGAAAAAACAAAGGAAAATTTAAAAAAACTGCTGCCCGAAGCCGCCTCTGTGATCAATCCTGTGGATGTGGCCGGGGGCACGGACGCGGATCCCAGCATATTTGCCGACTGCGCCAAGATTTTGCTCAAGGATCCGGCAGTGGGCGGTCTTCTCATTGTGGGACTGTTCGGCGGATACGGGATCCGGTTTGAAAAAAGTCTGGCCATCGGAGAAGAACAGGCTGCCCACAGACTGGGGGCCATGGGCAAAAAGCGCAGCAAACCCATTTTTGTGCATTCTCTGTACAGCGCCTATGATTCCCATGCCCTGGACCTGCTGCGGCATTATGATATTCCGGTACATGATTCTCTGGACATTGCCTGCAAAAGCATGGCCTGCCTGTGCACCTACGGCAATTACCTGAAGACCTACCATGCCAAGACCAATTTTGTGCTCAACTGGCGGGAAAAAGCCAGGCCTGAAGGCAATGCCGTCATCCAGGCAGCCCTGGCCGAAGGCCGCCATGTACTGCTGGAACATGAGGCCAAGCAGCTGATCAAACTGCACGGGGCCCCCACATCTGTGGGCGGTTTGGCCGAAACCGCAGAAGAGGCTGTGGCCATCGCTGAAAAAATTGACGGCCATGTGGTCATGAAAATCGTATCCCCGGACATCCTGCACAAAAGTGATGCCAACGGGGTGATGCTCAATATCAAAGATGCGTCCCAGGTAAAGGCGGCATTTGACATTATCATGGAAAATGCCCGCATCTATGATGCCGGTGCCGATATCAGGGGTGTGCTGGTGGCACCCATGGCAGCCAAAGGTCTGGAGATCATCATCGGCACCAAAATAGATGAGCAGTTCGGGCCGGTGATCATGTACGGTCTCGGGGGCATCATGGTGGAGATCATGAAGGATGTGACCTTCTGGGTATTGCCGGTATCTCCTGCATCATGCAAAAAAATGATAGAGGATACAAGGTCTTCGGTTATTTTGAGCGGGGTCCGGGGACAGAAGGCGTATGACAAAAAAGCGCTGCGCAAGCTTTTGGGCATATGCTCGGAACTGGTGGAATCCTATCCCGAGATCCAGGAAATGGATTTAAACCCGGTCCTTTTGTATGAACAGGGCCTGGATGTGGTGGATGCGAGAATTATCTTGAAAAAATAGGTTTACAAAAATCCGGTAAGGCGATAAATTCCTGAAGGGTGTGTAACGTTCGAAAAGAAACACCTTTTTCAGACAGTCGGCAGTTTTTTGTGTATGGAATTTCAAATAAAGAGCGGAAAGGAGGAAACTTCGAACAAATGATTTATGATGCAGGATTTGTGCCTGCATCTTTGTTGATAATGTAAATTTATATGGAGGTTTAGATGAAAAAATTACTGGTATTGGCAATTACAGCGTTTTTCGGTATGGTTCTTTTCTTTGGGTCCGCCCCTGTACAGGCTGATCAGACCTTTGTCACCATCGGGACCGGCGGGGTCACAGGGGTCTACTATCCCACCGGCGGGGCCATTGCCCGGCTGGTGAACAAGGACAGAAAAACCCATGGCATCCGCTGCTCTGTGGAAAGCACCGGCGGTTCCGTGTATAACCTGAACACCATCCGGGCCGGCGAACTGGACATGGGTGTTGCCCAGTCAGACTGGCAGTACCATGCCTATCACGGCACCAAAGGCACCCCTTTTGAGGAAATCGGCCCCAACAAAGACCTGCGGGCGGTTTTTTCCGTGCATCCTGAACCCTTCACCGTAGTTGCCAGAAGAGATTCCGGCATTAAAACTTTTCAGGACCTGAAAGGCAAACGGGTTAACGTTGGTAATCCCGGTTCCGGACAGCGGGGCACCATGGAAGTGGTCATGGAAGCCATGGGCTGGACCATGGATGATTTCAAGCTGGCATCCGAGCTGAAACCGGCGGAACAGTCTGCAGCCCTGTGTGACAACAAAATCGATGCCATCATCTACACCGTGGGCCACCCTTCCGGCTCCATCCAGGAAGCCACCACCTCCTGTGACTCCATTATAGTGCCTGTGGAAGGTCCTGTCATTGACAAACTGGTGAAGGAAAATGACTATTACCGGATTGCCACCATTCCCGGCGGCATGTACCGGGGCACGGACACCGACACCAAAACTTTCGGTGTGGGCGCCACCTTTGTTTCCTCCACAGATGTGTCTGAAGACGTGATCTATCATGTGGTCAAGGCGGTTTTTGGCAATTTTGACCAGTTCAAAAAACTCCACCCTGCCTTTGAGGTGCTCAAAAAAGAAGAGATGATCAAAGACGGCCTGTCCGCACCGCTGCATGACGGTGCTGTAAAATACTATAAAGAAGCCGGCCTGATGTAGGTTTCTTTGTCAGACCCAGCAAAATAAACGTGCGGAGCGTGTGACAGCTGCGCACGTTTGTTTTGTTTTTTTTTGTTGCACAATCCTTTTTTCCAAGGAGGCTTTGTCACCATGACCGCTGCAAAAAAACAAGCTGTCCCGGATGATGTGCAGGACATGCTGGCCGAGGTGGAAACCGGCGCCAGAAGTCCGGTGGGAGCAGTTTCCAAAAATATTTTATTTTATATACCATTGATCTGGACACTGTTTCAACTCTGGTATGCATCTCCTCTGCCGTTTATATTCAATATTTTTGTGCTCAACGATACCGAAGCCCGGTCCATTCATCTGGCCTTTGCCATGTTCCTGTCCTATACCGCCTATCCCACATTTAAATCATCTCCCAGAGATCATGTCCCGATCCAGGACTGGTTTGTGGCTCTTGTGGCAGCGTTTTGTGCAGCATACCTGTTTATTTTTTATGAGCAGATGTCTTCCCGGCCGGGAATCCCCACCACCCTGGATCTTGTGGTGGGTGTGATCGGCCTGATACTTTTGCTGGAAGCCACCCGCCGGGCCCTGGGACCGCCTTTGATGATAGTGGCCATGGTGTTTCTTGTCTATACCTTTTTCGGGCCCCATATGCCGGATGTCATTGCCCATAAAGGTGCCAGCCTGTCCAAGGGCATGTCCCATTACTGGCTGTCCACCGAAGGGGTGTTCGGGGTGGCCCTGGGGGTGTCCACGGGCATGGTGTTCATGTTTGTGCTGTTCGGATCCCTGTTGGAATCAGCCGGTGCAGGCAACTATTTTATCCGCACCGCCTATGCCGGTCTGGGCCATATGCGCGGGGGGCCTGCCAAGGCTGCTGTGGTATCTTCGGGTATGACCGGGCTGGTATCAGGGTCTTCCATTGCCAATGTGGTCACCACCGGGACTTTTACCATTCCGTTGATGAAAAAAGTGGGATTTCCCGCGGAAAAAGCCGGGGCTGTGGAAGTGGCCGCATCCACCAACGGCCAGCTCACCCCGCCGGTCATGGGGGCGGCTGCCTTTCTCATGGTGGAATATGTGGGTATCTCCTATGTGGAGGTGATCAAACATGCATTTTTGCCGGCCATTATCTCCTATATCGCCCTGGTGTATATCGTACATCTGGAGTCCTGTAAAATGGGCCTCAAAGGCATGGAAAAACCGGTGACCAAGACGGCGGTCCAGAAACTGGTTTCATTTGTTTTCACCATTTTAACCCTGATTGTGATTGGCGGGGCCACTTATTACGGTCTTGGCTGGATAAAGACGGTTGCCGGTGATGCCGCCATGTATGTGGTGGTGCCGCTGATCGTGGCAGTCTATCTGGTGCTGATCTGGCTGGCCTGCAAGGTGCCTGAGCTGGAATACACCCATGAAATAAGCAAGCTGCCCAAACTGAGAGAGACGGCCCAGGCCGGGTATTATTTTCTTTTGCCCATCGTGGTGCTCATGTGGTGCCTCACCGTGGAACGGTTGTCTCCATCCTTGTCTGCCTATTATGCCACGGTGGTGCTTATTTTTATTGTACTCACCCAGCGGCCCTTGAAAGGGATTGTCCGCAAAAACAGTGCCCCGGAATTTGCCTTTAAAATGGGGTGGGACAACCTGATCGCCGGCATGGTGGCAGGGGCCAGAAACATGATCGGTATCGGGGT
>JAABRW010000069.1 GCA_011390695.1 Desulfotignum sp. | reverse complement strand
AGGCACAACGCTATGACGGCTTGTTTTTTTTCTTGAACATGCGGCAGGGTTCCCCCGAGGACTGGAACACAACCATGGAAGGCAGCTGCCGGGTTTTAAAGCCCATGGCCCTGCACCCATTGGGATGATTCGGATCCCAGGTCACATAGAAAAACTTGCACCTGAAGCAGTTCCTTCGAAAATCTTCCGGCATGCCATACCTGAAAAAATAAAAAAGCCATGAACATTGCTGCCCATGGCCTTATTTTTATTGGTGCCGAAGGGGAGATTTGAACTCCCACGGGTCGCCCCACACGCCCCTCAAGCGTGCGTGTCTACCTATTCCACCACTTCGGCATGCGTTTGTCCTGTATTACTCGGCAGCCTGGTCAGCTGACTGCTCTACCGGTGCAGGGTTTGAGGTGATGATACTTTTTTCTGCCTTGTGACCGGAAAAATACGCCAGGGTCAGTGAGGTCACCATGAACACGATGGCAACACCGGTGGTGATCTTGGTCAAAATCGTGGCCGGGCCGGTTGCCCCGAACAGGGTCTGGCTGCCGCCGCCGCCGATGGATACCCCCATTTCTGCGCCCTTGCCGCTCTGGAGCAGAACGATCAGAATAAGCAGGATGCAGACGGTAACATGTAATGCAGTAATAAATGTTGTCATAATGTGGTATCAAATTTTATAATTTTGGTGAACGTATCCGCATCAAGACTGGCCCCGCCTACCAGGGCACCGTCAACATCTGTGATGCGCATCAGTTCGTTTATGTTTTCCGGTTTCACCGACCCGCCGTATACTATGCGTATACTCCGGGCCAGGTCTGAAGAAAATCTTTTTTCCAGCAGGGACCGCAGGTACTGGTGTACTTCTTCCACCTGACCGGTATCGGCACTTTTCCCCGTACCGATTGCCCACACAGGCTCATAGGCCAGAACCAGGTCCTTGATTTCGTCCGGACCAAAGCCTTGTAACCCATCTGATACTTGCTTGTCAAGGGTTAAAAATGTTTTTTCCTCGTCCCGCTGGGTTTCGGTTTCTCCGACACACAGCACAGGTTTGAGACCGGCTGTGACTGCTGCCCGGATTTTTTTGCACACCATGTCATCGGTTTCAAAAAAATACTGGCGCCTTTCAGAATGGCCGATAATGACATATTCCGCACCTGCGGCAGTCAGCATGTCAGCAGAGATTTCACCGGTGAACGCCCCTTGCTTTTCAAAATGCAGGTTCTGTGCCCCCAGGCACACGGGCGTGCCTGTGACAGCTGCAGCCACCAGGGGCAGTGACACAAAAGCCGGGGCGATCATGATCTGTACATCAGTGATATCTTTGCAGGCTGCAGCAAGCTGTGTAGCGGTTTTTACGGCTTCGGGACCGGTTTTGAACATTTTCCAGTTGCCTGCGATCATGGGCATGCGTTTCATGGAAACCTCCATTTTTTACAGGGATTTTCCGATAATAAGGGCCAGATCCGTCATCCGGTGTGAATACCCGGCCTCGTTGTCATACCAGGCATATACTTTTACCATATTGCCGTTTATCACATCCGTACACCCGGCATCCACAATGGATGAAAGGGGATTGGAATTATAATCAATGGAGACCAGAGGCAGGTCGCTGTAACCCAGGACCCCTTTCAGGCTTTGTTTTGCTGCGGTTTCAAAAGCCTGGTTCACCGCTTCTATGCTCAAATTGTCTTTCTGGGTGAGGGCCACCAGGTCCACCATGGAGACATTGGGGGTGGGCACCCGCACAGACATGCCGTTGAGTTTTCCTTTCAGCTCGGGAAGTACAAGTGCCACTGCCTTGGCCGCTCCGGTGGTGGTGGGAATCATGGACAGGCCGGCCGCCCTGGCCCGGCGCAGGTCCTTGTGGGGGAAGTCCAGAAGCCGCTGATCCCCGGTATAGGCATGGATGGTGGTCATCATGCCGGACAGAAATCCGAAATTTTCCAGAATAACTTTGGCCACCGGGGCCAGGCAGTTGGTGGTGCAGGAGGCATTGGAAATGATATGGTGGGATCCGGGATCATACATGTCATTGTTGACGCCCAGGACAATGGTGATGTCCGGATCACTGGCAGGCGCTGAAATCAGCACTTTTTTCGCCCCGGCCTCCAGGTGTTTGGATGCACCCTGCCTGTCCCTGAAAATGCCGGTGCATTCCATGACAATATCCACACCCATATCCCCCCAGGGAATCCGGGCAGGATCTTTATGTGCGGTTACCGTAACAGGTTTGCCATCCACTTCTATGCTGTCATCAAGGGCGGTTACGGGTTTGTCCAGCTGCCCGTGAACTGAATCATAAGCAAGCAGGTGGGCTGCAGTGCGGGTGTCGGTAAGGTCGTTGACGGCAACGATTTCCAGTTCCGGCTGGGTCATGGCAGCCCGGAAAACCATTCGGCCGATGCGGCCGAAACCATTAATGCCGATTTTTATACCCATGATTTTTCTCCTATGCATTATGTAAGTTGCTGTATGAAAGTAATCTGCAGTAAAATAAGGTGCAGTCAGTCCCTTCCGGTGCCTTTAAGGATCCCGCTGGCAAGACAGATGCTTCTTTTGCCGTGTTCCACAAGGGTGGTGGTGAGTTTTTCCATGTCCATTTTGTACCTGGCAGTGACGGCTTTGAGGAGAATGGGAAGATTGACCCCGGAAATAACCTCCACAGACCCTTCTTCCAGAAAAGAATAACTCAGGTTGGAAGGGGTGCCCCCGAACATGTCTGTAAGGATGATCACCCCGTTGTCAGTCCTGACTTTTGCAATGCCCTGTTTGATTTTTTTGCGCAGGTGTTCAGGGTTCTGCTGGATATCAATGGAGATGGACATCAGGTTTTCCTGTTCTTTTCCCAATATGAAATGCACGGTTTCAATCAGGGTTTCTCCAAGATTTGCATGGGCTACTACAAGTATTCCAATCATGTTTCTTTTATATCCCGGTCAAGATCCCGGTGAATGAGACCCGGGTTCCATCCTTTCTGGTTAAGGTGCTCAAAGATACTGCGGGCGATGGCGACGCTTCTGTGGCGGCCCCCTGTGCAGCCGACGCCAATGGTCAGGTATGCTTTGTTCTCTCTTTTATATAATGGTATCAAAAAATCAAGCAGATTGACATATTTTTCAAGAAAAACTTTGGTTTCCGGATTTGACAGAACAAATGTTTTCACAGCTGTGGATTCACCGTCATGGTTTTTCAATTCCGGTACAAAATAGGGATTGGCAAGAAACCGCATGTCGATCACCAGATCGGCATCACCGGGAATGCCGTATTTGTACCCAAAGGACAATACGTTTACCTTCATGAGCGAAAAATTTTCTTTGCCGTTGTGAATCAGATCCAGAATTTTGGATTTCAGCTGGTGAACATTGTATGTGCTCGTATCAATGACATGATGGGCAGTCGCTTTGACAGGCTGCATCAGCCTGATTTCGGAATGGATACTTTCCAGCAGGCTTTTGGTGTTGGAAACCGGGTGCTGGCGCCGTGTCTGGCTGAATCTTTTCACCAGTGTGTCCACATCAGCTTCCAGAAAGATGATTTTGGGCACTATACCCAGCTCTTCTATGGCAGATATGCCGCCTGCATAATTGGTAACAAAGGTTTTGGAGCGCATGTCCATGACAAAGGCAATGCCTTTTATCTGGGGGCTTTCCTTAAAGGGCAGCTCCAGAAATTTGGGGACAAGCTCCATGGGCATATTGTCCACGCAATAAAAGGAGGCATCTTCAAAAGCCTGAATAGCTGTTGATTTACCAGAACCGGACAACCCGGTTATTATATACACCCTTTCTTTTCCCATGGCTTTTTTTTAAAAATCCTCATCCTGTTCCAGTATGAGTTCATAAATTTCATCAAGGGTATCTGCGGTTTTCAATCCCTGTTTGAAATGGTCCATTTTCAGCAGTTTGGAAATCTGGGCCAGTACCTTCAGGTGACCACCGGTGGAATTTTCCGGGGTCAGCAAAAGAAAAAAAATATGCACCGGCCTGCTGTCCAGAGAATCATATTCCACCCCTGCCACACTGCGGCCGAATCCCAGAACAACGTCGGTGACAGCAGCAAGTTTGCCATGGGGAATGGCAATCCCCCCGCCGATGCCGGTGCTGCCCAGAGATTCTCTTTCCATCAACACTGCGGCAATATCTTCCGCCGGCACATCGGCAGTGACAGCCACGGCCCGGGACAATTCCTGGATAATACCATGCTTGGTGGTTGATACCAGATCAGGTACTATGGATTCTTTTTTGAGAATTTTGCTTATATTCATTTTGCCTTTTGTCATCCCCCGGGCTGGATCAATCCCAGCTTTCCGTTGTTATGTTTGTAAAGGACATTCAGTTGTTCTGTCCGGGCATTGTTAAAAACAAAAAAAGCGTGCCTGCCGGTATTGAATTCAACAACCGCATCTTCAATATCCATGGGTTTTGTATCAATGGTCTCCATGACCAGGTCCTCGGAAAATACCGCTTCTGCTGCAAAGGCATTTCCGGTATGACTGAATTCTGCCGTGTCCATAAGGCTTTTTTTCTTTCCGGACATGTGGCGTTTGATTTTTTCCTTGTGCTTTTTGATCTGCACCCTGACCTTGTCCACAAGGGCGTCAATGGAGGAATACATGCTTTCGGATTCTTCTTTGGCATGGAGGTTGAGTTTGTCACAGGTCAGCGTGATTTCCGCAATATGTCTGATTTTTTCAACAGACAATACCACATGGGCTTCTGCGGGACTGTCCAGCATTTTATCAAATTTATCCAGTTTCTTTCCAACGTAGGATTTTAAAGCATCAGAAGGGTCAATTTTTTTGAATGTAACGGTTATCTGCATAAAAATACCTCCCTAAAGTTGTTTGCGTTTATTGGAAGGAAGAATATTGAGTACCTTCCGGTATTTGGCAACGGTTCTTCGGGCGATCTGTATGTTGGATTCCTGGAGGATGGCGGCGATGCGGTCATCACTCAGGGGGGCGCCGGGGTCTTCATTTTCAATGAGCAGGCGTATTCTTTCCTTGACACTGGCAGAGGCCATGGAAGCACCGCCGGTCCGCTCAATGGAAGAATTGAAAAAATACTTGAGTTCGAACAGGCCCTGGGGGGTATAGGCATATTTGTTGGTGGTGACCCGGCTGATGGTGGATTCGTGCATCTGGATATCTTCGGCAATATCCTTGAGGATCAGGGGGCGCAGATAAGCAATGCCTTTTTCGAAAAATTCATACTGAAATTTTATGATGCTTTCCATGACCAGATAAATGGTTTTCTGGCGCTGGTGTATGCTTTTGATCAGCCAGGAAGCGGACTGCATCTTCTCATTGAGGTAGGTCTTGGTTTCTCTGGATATTTTTTTGCCGTCGGCAATGGCATTTTTGTAGAAACGGTTGATCCGCAGTTTGGGAAGCCCGTCATCATTCATGACAATTTTGAACCCTTCCTTGACCTTGTATACATAAATATCCGGAATAAT
>JAABRW010000068.1 GCA_011390695.1 Desulfotignum sp. | reverse complement strand
AGGCGGCCTCTTCATTGGAAAACTTTCTGCCCGGTTTGGGCTCCAGGTATTGCAGGATTTTTACGGCAGCCCGGACATCTTCAACGGAAATGCGCAGGGCCTTGGCAATTTTTTTGCTGTTTCTGTTTTCCAGGTTTTTTAAATGGTGCTGGATGATTTTTGTGAGCACAGGGTTTTCGATTCCCAGCTGTTTCACCTGTATGAGCAGGGTTTCGCACAGATCCCTTGCACAGACCCCCGGCGGATCAAGGGTCTGGAGAACGGACAGCACATTTTCCACCTGAC
>JAABRW010000067.1 GCA_011390695.1 Desulfotignum sp. | reverse complement strand
CCTGTTCAACCGGATGATCTTGTCAGGCCAGCGCATGACCGCTGATGACCTTGAAGCACACAGCGTCATTATCAAGGCCTGCGACAACCAGGAAATCCTGATGACAGAAGCCCTGGCCTTTGCAGCAGCATTTGATAAAAAACCGGGGATTTTCCGGGAATTGAAGCAGCGCATGCACAAAGATCTGGTCCGGGTCATGGAGGAACAGGATCCGGTGTACATCGATGCGCTCAATCTTTTTGTGGCGGATTGAAATAATTGAAAACAGGTGTTCAAGGGAAGTAAAACTATCGGATTTGAGGGCTGCACCGCCATCGTAACCGGTGTCGGCATCGGCCGGGCCTTTGCCCTGGCTCTGGCCGGCGGCGGGCAAAAGTGGTGGGCAAAGCTATCGGCAGAATCAGGGACAACCTGCGGCTGACGGATCAGGTGCCCCCTGGCTTGACTTTTCCAGGTGTTTGTGGTTTGACCTGTTGTAATTGATGCATTGCTTTTAACGCCGCAAGCAGTAAGGAGCAGATATGAACCCGTTGCATTCGATCCGCACCAAACAGATGGCGGGATTTCTGGCAATTGCCGCCATTACGGCTATTGTCAGTCTGGTGAGTTATAATGGTATGAAAAATCTGGAGGCCAGCTTCAGACAGGTCATTGAAACAGCCCCTCTGACGGAATCGGCCATTAACATGAAACTGGCGGTGAGTGAGGATATTGTGGCTATCATGACCCTCATGGCTGCTTTGGACACGGACCAGCTTGATGCTGCCTGGCAGGTGCATCTGGAAAACGCGGCCCGCTTTAACCAGTACCAAAAGGCAATCCTGGAGGGTGGTGACATTGGTGATAAACATATTTTTTCCACCCAGGATCCGGAACTGCGGCAAATCATCCAGGACGTAAAACAATTTCATACATCAGTTTTTCTTCCCAGTTTCAAGGTGGCCTATGACCAGATGCATCTGCAGTTATCTGCAGAACCTTATGATTACGCGCTTCTGGATACCATAGATGAAAAAACCATTGCCCTGGCCAATGATCTGACCCGGCAGCTGGACCAGGCCGTTGCCTTATCCCAGGGGCTTATCCTTCAGGCTGAAGCAGATCTGATAAATGAAAAGCAGCAGGCGGTTGCCATTCTGACGGCAGTCACACTGGTGGGAATCGCGGCAGCCGTTTTGCTGGGATTTGTCGTGTCGGGCCGGATTGCCAACCCGGTTAAAAAAGCGGCAGCCTTCACCGGAGATGTTGCCCGGGGAGATTTTTCCAAAACCCTGGAGGTTACCCAGAAAGATGAAATCGGTTCCATGGTGAATGCCATGAACCAGATGGTACAGAAACTGGCATCGGTTTTTAAAAACATTGCCCAGGGGGTGGCCACCCTGGATCAGACAGCAGGGGATTTATCCGAAATTTCAGACACTCTGAAGACCCGCGCTGAACAAATGACCGATAAATCAGGTGCTGTCAGTGGTGCGGCCCAGGCAATGCAGGAACGGGTGGCGTCTGTCACCCAAAGTTCCCAGGCTTTTTCAGATAACCTGGATACGGTATCCGCTGCCATGGAACAGATGAATAGCACTGTGGCGGAAATTGCAAAAAATACCAGTGAGGCCCGGGAGATTTCAGAGACAGCGGTTTCAACAGCCAGCAGCGCTTCCAGCCGGGTGGATGAGCTGGGCAAAGATGCAGCTGAAATCGGGCAGGTCACCCAGACCATCACCGACATATCAGACCAGACCAACCTGCTGGCATTGAATGCCACCATTGAAGCGGCCCGGGCAGGAGAAGCCGGTAAAGGCTTTGCCGTTGTAGCCAATGAAATCAAAGGACTGGCCCGGCAGACAGCAGATGCTGCCAAAGATATCTCGAAAAAAATTGCGCGTATCCAGGATTCTTCCAAGGGGACCGTAACGGAGATTCAGCAGATTTCAAAGGTAATCAATGATGTAAACACGATTGTCTCCTCTATTGCCGGTGCCATTGAAGAGCAGTCCAGCACAGCCAAAGAGATTGCTGAAAACATCTCCATGGCTGCCCAGGGGGTACATGACAACCATGAACATATTGCAGACATATCCCGGGCATCATCCCGGATAACTGAAGACATCCTCAGTGTTGACAACCATGCCGGCACTGTCACAGATACCAGCCGAAAGGTGACCGAAAACGTGACCCGGATCACGGAATTTGCCTCCAGCCTGGGACAGTCAGTCCGCCGCTTCAAGATATAGCTGACAAACAAGAAGGACAAAAAGGGCTTGTATATGGAATGCCTCTGGATATCCCCATAATGGAACATAAAATGGAATGAACATTTTAGCGTTATCCCTTGATCAACTGACCCACCTTCTTGAAGCAAATTATGGCAAAGGCCGGTTTCATGCCCGGGCCCTGTACCGGGAAATTTTTAAAAATGCAAATCCGGAGTTTTTTTCAGCACCTGAATTTGCCGCTTCCTTCAACCTGGCCAGGGCCCTGCGCAAAAACATCTGCCTGGAACCAGGCAGTATAACAAAGGTTTTCCAGGACAAGGATCTCACCAAATTCATTACCCGCCTGTCCGACGGCCTGGACATAGAATCGGTCATCGTTCCCATGAACCGGTACAACACCCTGTGTGTTTCCAGCCAGGTGGGGTGCCGTATGGGATGCGCTTTTTGTGAAACAGGGGGCATGGGATTGAAACGTAACCTTACAGTATGTGAAATCACCGGCCAGTTGTACAATACCAGGCACATATTGAAAAAGCAGATCAAAAATATCGTATTCATGGGCATGGGAGAGCCTTTTGACAATTTTGAATCTGTCATGGCTGCCGTGCAGATCATGAATGAGCAGAAAGGGTTTGACATTGCCCTGCGCCACATGACCATTTCCACGGCCGGTGTGGTGCCGGGTATCCGAAAATTGGCTGCCATGAACCTGCCGGGCATCCGGCTGGCCGTGTCGATCAATGCCCCTGACAACCTGACCCGGTCAAAGCTGATGCCTCTGAACAATGCCTGGCCCCTGGAAAAACTTAAACAAACCCTGGCAGCCTTTCCTCTGCCCCGGAAAGGTGCCTTTCTGCTTGAATACATCCTTATAAAAGGGATGAATGATTCTGATGCCCATGCAGACATGCTGGCAAATTTCATTCATCCCCTGCCGGTGCGCCTGAATCTCATTCCCTGCAACCCGGTACCCGGTCTTGCCCATGAAAGTCCCTCAGATGAAGAAATGAACCGGTTTTCACAAAAACTGGTTGAAAAAAATATTTTTGTCATACGGCGCTGGAGCAAAGGCAGATCTGTGTCTGCCGGCTGTGGTCAGCTGGGGAGGCAAATAGAAGGGCTGTAATTTTTTTGCTCTATTTGGGTGTCCATCTTGACAGGGTGCTGAGAATAGAGATAGTCTACGGGGCACACCAAATTTTTAAGATGCAGGGCACACATGACCTATCCAGAAGACAAAAACAGATCAGGCGAGTACCTGCGCCTGGCTTTAAATTATCTGGTCAAGTATGATCTGCCGGCCAATCCGGTCAACTACACGGTCTGGTATGAATATGTGTCCGGCAGAAACCTGAAATTAAAAAAAGCCGTAGACTTGTCCATAAAATCTGATCAGCCCCTGGATGGGGAATGCATTAAAAATTTTTATAAAAAATATGTCACTGATGGTGACCGAATCATCATCAGCCGTCTGCTCATCAAGATCAATCTCATGCTCAGGGATATTACCCATCATATTCTGGAAACAGAAGGGGACCTGGCAGGCCATGGTAAAAATCTGGGAGATTTGGCGGAAAAAATAAATACAGTGCATGATTTTGAGGGAATCAGGGAAATTGTGGATCAGATGCTGGAGGAAACCAGGGGCTTGATCTCATCCGGCTCCAGGCTCCAGAGCCGGATGACGGTATCATCCCAGGATTTGAAACAATTGTCCCTGGAACTGGAAAAATCCCAGAAAGAAGCTCAGACAGATGCCCTGACCGGTCTGGTCAACCGAAGGGGGCTTGAAAGGGTTTTTGAACTGGAGCGCATCAGGGCCAGGCAGAACCAGGAACCTTTCTCTATAATTCTCCTGGATATTGATCATTTCAAAAAGGTAAATGATACCTATGGCCACTTGGTGGGAGACAGCCTGCTTAAGGGGATTTCAAAAATACTGGCCCACCATTTGAGAAAAAATGATGTTGCTGCCAGGTTCGGGGGAGAAGAATTTCTGGTTGTGCTGCCGGAAACCGGTATCAGTGGTGCCTGTACAGTGGCAAAAAAAATTCAAGATGCCCTGTCCTCCAAGGAATGGAAAGTCAGGGAATCTGGAAAACGTATCGGTGCAGTGACTGTTTCCATAGGCATTGCCAGGTATGTCCTGAATGAACCACAAGAAACTTTTTTCAAAAGAGCGGATGATGCCCTTTATAAGGCCAAGCGCAATGGCAGAAACCAGATTGTGACCCAGGCGGATATAATATAATCCGGCAGACCGGCAAATACCACCGGCCGGGCTGTCCGTGATCCGGTTTTCCGGCGGGGCGTATCATTCTGTGAGTTTTTTTATGTTATCTCTGGCAAATGCAATGGTGGGATCAATTTCCAGCGCCATTTCATAGTATTTTATCGCCAGTGCAGTTTCCCCCAGTTCCCGGTAATTGGAACCGATATTGGCATAGTTGATGGCCTGGGACGGGTCCACTTCCAGGGCGTTTTCAAAACAGGCGATGGCTTTGTGGTGGTTTTTTTGCATAAAATGACAGACCCCAATGGTGTTGAGCAGGTCCGGCCGCTGGGAGTCCACGGACAGTCCTTTTTCGCAGATGATGATCGCCCTTTCATACAGGCCCAGATCCTTGAGACAGGCCCCCATGTGGGAACAGATGTCCGGCAGGTTCATTGGGACCGGTTCTCTTTCCAGGGCGGTTTCAAATTCCTGCAGCGCGGTGTGAAGGTCGCCCAGCACATTGTATACCAGTCCTTTGTAAAAACTGGTGTAATATTGATCCGGCAGGGCTTTTTCCAGGGCAGCCAGTTTGTCCAGGGCCTGGACAGGATTCAGGGTTTCGGTGATGAGCCTGGCTGAAAACATGCCCACGCTGGCAGATGCGGCCCGCTCCCTGAAATGGGCCCCAGGCATGATGGTGTAAAAGGCCGGGATATCCAGATCCTGGTGCCGGGTGTCAATGGCCAGAATCTGGTAATCTTTTTTGCCCAGTGTGGCAATGAGATTTTCCACCTCAACCCGGATATTGGGATCTGACAGGTCCGGTAGATCAGACATATCCTTCATGGTCTCTGGATGGGTGATAAAGGCGGCATCTGCAATGTTGGTGAATTTGGGCAGGCCCGAGGCCACATAATTGGATCCGGAATTGAAATCACCAGCCAGCTGGGCCACCTCGGTCAGGGCACGTCCCATGGCTTTCTGGGGATCAGGCGAAGTGCCTGCGGTCCAAACGATCTCGCTTTTTTCCGGAAACGTGGCCGGATCCCAGGCCAGAACAGCAATGGTGGGAATACCCGTGTCCAGGGAAAGATCTGTTGCATGCACCTGAATGCCGCAGTTTCTGTATTTTGCCAGCATCTCTTGCACCAGAGGATCGGTGAAGGTGTCCAGACGGATGCCCGGGATATCCAGGGTACCGTGGCTTACCAGAGAAGATGTGTGCCGCTCCACCAGTTCGCAGATACCCTGGCTCAAGGCTTCTTCATTGCAGTTGCCTGCACAGGGCCCGTTGAATTCATTGATCATGTAAAACCAGGTAAAGGG
>JAABRW010000078.1 GCA_011390695.1 Desulfotignum sp. | reverse complement strand
TTTTTCACAGCAGATACACTGGCCGTGTTCTTTTGGGCTGTCAAATGGAATACACCGAATGGTGACGGACAGATCTTTTTTAATCTGTTCTTCACATGCCCGGGACCCGCACCAGTGGGAGAAAACAAAAGCACCGTTATGGGCGCCTTTTGTATTTTTATACAGATCATAAAATTCCTGTCTGGTGTCGATATGAAAGGTATTGGCTTTTTGAAACGCCAGGGCCCGATCAAACAGATTCTGTTGAATACTGTCCAGGATCTCGGAGATGGTATTGACAAACACCTCCTGGTCCATGCTCTGCTTCTGGCTGGCCGGCATATCCCTGCGGGCCATGAACACGGTGTTGTTGGCAATATCCCTGGGGCCGAGTTCCACCCGGAGGGGAATACCTTTTTTCACCCAGTCCCAGCCCCTGGTACCGCCGATATCCCTGTCATCGATTTCCACTTCCACCGCGCGGTCATTAAACTTTTCAGCCTGCAATGCTGCTTTCAGGGCTTTGGCGCTTTCCAGCACCTTTGTATTGTCATCCCCTTTTTTGATGATGGGCAGGATCACCACATGGGCCGGGGCGATACGCGGGGGCACCACCAGGCCGTCATCATCTGAATGCACCATGATCATGCCGCCGATCATCCGGGTGGAGGTGCCCCAGGAGGTGGTCCAGGCATACTGCTCCTGGCCGTCTTCGTTCTGGAACCGAATGTCGGAGCCTTTGGCAAAATTCTGGCCCAGAAAATGGGAGGTACCTGCCTGGAGGGCCCGGCGGTCCTGCATCATGGATTCAATACAGGTGGTGTCATCTGCGCCGGGAAATCTTTCTGAAATGGTTTTACGGCCCTTGATTACGGGCATAGCCAGACATTTTTCCACAAATTCGGCATACAGATCGAGCATCTGCATGGTTCTTTGCACTGCTTCCTGTTTTGTGGCATGGGCCGTATGTCCCTCCTGCCACAAAAACTCACTGGTTCTTAAAAACATACGGGTACGCATTTCCCATCGGACCACATTGGCCCACTGGTTCAGCAGGATGGGCAGGTCCCGGTAGGAAGAGGTCCATCTGGACAAGGATTCTCCGATAATGGTTTCAGAAGTGGGCCGGACAATCAAAGGTTCGGCCAGTTCGCCGGCCGGCACCAGTTTGCCGTCTTTGCCTTTTTCCAGTTTATGGTGGGTAACCACAGCGCATTCCTTGGCAAATCCCTCCACATGTTCAGCTTCTTTTTCCAGGTAGGACAAGGGAATAAACAAAGGAAAATAGGCATTTTTAACCCCGGTTTTCTTGAATTCTGCATCCATCTGGTTCATGATGTTCTCCCAGATGGCATACCCCCAGGGTTTCATGACCATACAGCCCCTTACCGGTGAATTTTCCGCCATATCCGATGCCTTGATGACCTCCTGATACCACTGGGCGTAATCCTCTTCCCGGGTGGGGGTAATTGCCGTTTTATTCTTTGCTCCCATTCACATCCTCCGAATTTTGCGTCATTTTATCGATTTCATACAGCAGCTGTGTCACAAGCTGGTCCTGGGCCACTTTTTTAAACACCCTGCCTTTTTTAAATATCATTCCTGTGCCGTCAGCGCCGGCAATGCCGATGTCTGCTTCTTTTGCTTCGCCCGGCCCGTTGACCACACACCCCATAATGGCAACTTTAATCTGAGAGTCGCATTCAAGTAAAGCTTTTTCTACATCCTGTGCAATTTTAAACAGATCGATCCTGCACCGGCCGCAGGTGGGACAGGAAATGATTTCAGGCCCTCTGTTCCGCAGTCCCAGTGCCCGCAGGATTTCATATCCGGTGCGGATTTCTTCCACCGGATCACGGGTCAATGACACCCGGATGGTATCCCCCAGTCCCTGTGACAACAGCATGCCGATACCGATGGCGGACTTGGTGATGCCGGCATACAGCCCCCCTGCCTCGGTGATGCCCACATGAAAGGGCACATCGGTTTTTTGGGCCAGCAGCTGGTAGGCTGCCACAGTGCGGGCCACATCCGATGCTTTCAGCGACACCTTGATATCATAAAACCCCAGGTCTTCCAGTATCCGGATATTTGCCAGGCCGCTTTCCGTCATGGCCTCGGGTGTAGCGCCCAGGCGCTGTGCAATCTCTTTTTCCAAAGATCCGGCATTAACGCCTATGCGGATGGAAATCCCATGGGCTTTTGCGCAGTCCACCACTTTTTTCACCTTGTGACGGGCCCCGATATTGCCGGGATTGATGCGCAGCGCATCTGCCCCTGATTCAGCAGCAGCCAGGGCCAGCCTGTAATCAAAATGGATGTCCGCGATCACAGGGATGGTCACCTGCTCTTTGATCTGCCGGATGGCGCCTGCATCAGCCATTTCCGGTACTGCCACCCGGATGATCTCACACCCGGCCGCCTCCAGGCTTTTGATCTGGCGGACAGTGGCTGTCACATCCCGGGTTCGGGTATTGGTCATGGACTGGACCGAAACCGGTGCCTCTGATCCCACAGGCACATTGCCCACACGGATCTGCCGGGTTTTTCTTCTTTTCTGCACCAATGACATAATGGGTTTCCTGTTCATTTTTCCCGGGCCTGCATCTGACAGGTCACAAAAATCAGATCCGGATGCAGCCTGTTTAAACACGTTTCACATGATGAAGCGTACCACATTTCAATGGAAAGGTTCAACCCGGCAGATGGGACGGAATATCATAAAACATATCAGACAACACTGTCAGGGAACGGTTCAGGTTCTGCCGGTTAAACACCTCCAGGCTCACGGTGCCTTCATAACCTGCCAGCAGACTGCGCACCAGATGCATCTGAGATGGCGCAAGATGATCCAGGCTGGTATGGTCCTTTTTTCCTGTTGGGGAACAGGCAACCCCATGAAGATGGACCAAAGCCAGGCGGTCCTTGAACATTTTAAAACTGTGAGCAAGGTCATAATCATAAAGAAAATGGTGGCCTGCATCAATACAGATCCCGACATCATGGGCTTCGGCCAAAGGCTGCAGCAGGGCAGGCAAATAATCCAGGGTCTCCAGGGACACCACCCGGGGATCGCCCAGAAGCGGTATCAGACGGTCCAGGCCATCCCGGGCACGTTCCTGCCAGGCGGACACATCTTTTTTATCTCTTCTTCTAAGTAACTCATCTGCGTTACTGGTCGATTCGGTGTCGGGCATTGCCCCGGAGGATGCGCTTTCAAAATCCATTTCCAGATGAAGGGTGTGGGTGGAAGGAGACAATGGTGCACACAATTCCACCACCCGGGCAAAAGTATCAGCCGCTTTTTGCCGGTCTTTTGCTGCATTGCCGGTAAGGCTTACATCAGTGGGCAGATGCACATTATACCCCACACCCAGATCCCTGGACAGGCATGCCAGCTCGGCAATCTGGGTACGGGTGGGCAGCACGGCCCCGGGCATGCTTTCAAACACCAGCAGTTCGATCTCATCAAAAAAAGCGCCTGTTTTGCGGACATTGGGAATAATATGGTCCGGGTATATGAATGAGGTGGTGCCCAGGCGGAAAAGCCGCTTTGTTTTCATTATCCCGCCCCTGCAGCCTGGTGCAGTGCAGCCAGGAAAATGGCGGCCGACAGCCCTGTCACCGCAGCTGCCTGCATGAGCCTGCAGGCAGAACCAATGGAAGATATTTTCGGATCATCAAAGGCCGTGCCAATACAGGGTTTATCCACCTGTTTGCCGTGGTAGATACCAGGCCCGCCCAGGCGGATGCGCAAGGCCCCGGCAAAGGCAGCTTCGGGAAATCCCGCATTGGGGCTTTTGTGCTGCCGGCCCTGGGTAAATCCGGTTTTCAATGCTCCGGCACCGGATGCTTCGGGCACAAAAAAGGCTGCTGCCCCAATCACAAAAACCGCCAGCCTGGCCGGAATAAAATTGGCTGCATCATCGATGCGGGCTGCTGCCCGCCCGAACAATGCATACATGTCATTGTTATATCCCACCATGGAATCCAGGGTATTGACCATTTTATAGGCCACAGCACCGGGCACCCCCAGTACCAGTACCCAGAAAAGCGGGGACAAAAACCCGTCCACAAAATTTTCCGCCACCGTCTCAACCGCAGCCCGGGTTATGCCGGATTCATCCAGGGTCCGGGTTTCTCTGCCCACAATCATGGCCAGGTTGCGCCGGGCTGCGGGCAGATCTTTTGCCCCAAGGGGCTGGGCAACGGCAAGGGCGGCATCTTTCAGGCTTTTGACGGAAAAACAGTAAAACAGCAGCAGCACCTGGACCCCCAGGCCAAAAAACAGATGGACCCGGCCGGCTGACCAGACCAGGACCAGGGCCAAAAAATAGGCGCAAAGAATCAAAAAAACAGCAAATACCATGCCTGCTGTAAACTGATTGATAAAAACCCGCCGGAAACGGGGCTCGAAAAACGCAATGGCCCGGCCCATGTATACTACCGGATGGGGCAGGTTGCGTGGATCACCCAGAAAAAAATCCAGGACAAAGGCAGCCGAAAATATGTACCAGGCAGTCTCAACCACTGGTCAGGGCCTTTTGGATGCTGCGGACCAGGGCCATATTGGTTTTGCGGTCCTTGAGGGAAAACCGCACATACCGGGGGCCAAGGCCCTTAAAATTGCTGCAGTCCCGGATCAGAATCCGGTCTGCCCCCACCTGTCGGCATAGATCGGGGGCGCTATGGTGCAGCAGCTTTGCCAGGATAAAACAGGTATGGCCGGATACCGGTGCAAGATCCTTCAGATCTGCCACTGCATCCAGAAAGTGTTGTTTTTCTCCGGCAATGTACGCCCTGGTTTTTTCATAAAAAGGCCCAATCTGTTCCGGATGGTCAAATATATCTGTGATCACAACCTGGGCCAGAGAATTGACACTCCAGGGCTGGTAATAATGCATGACGTTGCCAACCAGATGCTTTGCCCCGCTTAAAAAGCCGGTGCGCAGCCCGGGAATGGTGAAAATTTTCGACATGGAGGACAATACCAGCAGGTTGTCATATGATCTGTCCTGTATCAGGGAAATATCACAGGCCCCCGCCACAAAGGGAAGGTAGGACTCATCCACCACAAAACACACATCAGGATGCCGGCGTGCCAGGGTGGTGATGAACTCTTTTTCCACCAGCACACCCGTGGGGTTGTTGGGATTGCAGATAAATACCAGATCAGCCCTGGCAGCCATGTCTGACACCGCTTCCAGATCGGGTAAAAAACCGTCTTCTGCTTTTGCCATGCAAAAGGCAGGGACAATGCCGTGCATGGCGCAGGCATCAGCGTAATCAGAATAGGTGGGTCCCAGGATCACCACTTTTTTCGCATCCAAAGCTTTGGGGATAGTATAGATAAACCAGGTGGTGCCGCTGCCGGCAATCACGGTATCCGGATCAATATCATGGTACCGGGCAAACCCTGAGGTCATGGACCGGGCGTCCGGCTCAGGAAGCGCATGGATGGCTGACAGGTTTTCCAGTATAACGGTTTTGATCCGTTCCGGCGGCCCCAGGGGGTTGAGGTTGGCGCTCATGTCGATGATGTCATCTGCAGAACACCCCAGTTCTTTTGCCAGCCCTGCTGTGTTGCCGCCATGGCCGATAATCATGATAGGATCCTTTTCACAGCAAAGCAGCCCCGCAGCCCAGAAACAAAACAGCTTCCAGCAGTTCTGTCATGGCCCCGAGCATATCCCCTGTGACACAGTTCATTTTTTTTTTATAAAACCATAAAATACCCAGACAGCTGATTCCGAATAACAGGTTCAGAACCAGGCCGTTATACCCCAAAAATACAGATAAAAACAGGGGGATCAGGCAATAGACAAAATCTTTTGGTCCCAGGGCAGATGCAAACAGGTCCAGGCCGGTGCCGGTGCCGGTACGGCCATATTTTAGAAACCGGATGCCGAATATCATGGATGCCCTGGCATAGGCAGGTACCAGCAGCAGGACCAGCAGGGCCTGACCAGTGCCGAAAGCCATTTTTACCGCATATATCCCGGCCACCTTCATGGCCAGAACACAGACCACTGCCACAAGTCCCATCATGCCGGTACGGCTGTCTTTCATGATCTCCAGGGCCCGCTGCCGGGACCTGTGGCTGAAAATGCCGTCTGCCGTATCCCCCAGGCCGTCCAGATGAAATGCTCCGGTGAGAATAACCAGGCAGAGCACATCTGCGAGAGCCGCCACAGGCAAAGGCCACAGCCGGGAAGCTGCAAGATCTGTAAGCACAACCAGGCTTCCCAGGATAAGGCCTGCCACCGGGAAAAAACGGATCATGCCCATGGGGGAATAGGTGACATGCCGGCCGGCCGGTAAAATCGTCAAAAACAAAAGACAGGACTGCAGATCGTTAAGAAATCCGTTTGTTTTGGGCAGGGTCATGTATCTTCTTTCCTGGTGGAAAAAAACACCCCCCTGGCCTGGGTTCTGGAGGTAATATGCCCTGCTGCCAGAAGTTCGGCCAGCAGCAGATCGATCTCTTCTGCCGGCAGTCCCAGGGTGGCGGTCAGATCCTGTCTGGTGCAGGGCCTGCGGTGTATGGTTTCCAGCACCGCAGAAGCAGGATCTGCAGCCTTAATGCCTTTGGTCCTGGTGCCTGCCCGGGCAATGATCTCCACATTTTTTTCATCCAGAATACGGATCACCCGGTCCAACTCCTCAGGGGATGCCGGCCTGAGGGAGGAATCCGTACCCGGCCGGTCAAGGGTATTGAGCTGCACCCTATGGGGCTGTATCTTTCTGATGGCTGCCTTGAGCAGTTGCAGTTCTTCTCTGGTATCATTCATCCCCGGCAGAATGAATATTTCCAGCCAGACCTCGCCGGTAAAATCTGTGGTAAACCCGGCAATACCATCCACCATATCAGCCGGCCGGATACCGGGACAGGGCCGGTTGATGCGGGTGAATACCTTTGGGGATACCGCATCCAGAGACGGCACCACAATATCGGCGAAGGCCAGGTCGGCCCGGACCCCGGGATCGGACATCAGGGTGGCATTGGTGAGCACAGCCACCCTGATGTCCGGCTTGTTTTTTTTGATATGGGCTATCACCTGTCCCAGGGCCGGGTTCAGGGTGGGCTCACCTGATCCGGAAAAAGTAATATAATCCGGGTCTTCATTATGTGCCCAGTAATAATCCAGCTCCCGGCAAACGGTGTCACAGGAAACATATTCTTTGCGCATTTTTGTCAGAAGGGTAGTATTTCCGCATTCACAATAAACACAGTTCAGGCTGCAGATCTTGTGGGTTACCAGATCCACCCCCAAAGAGATTCCCAAACGCCGTGACAGCACCGGGCCGAACAGATGCCGGTATTTCATATGCCATCCTTTGGTTTGATAGTAACGGCAATCCCGGCCACGGTGAGCACCACCCGGTCTGCAGTTTTTGCCATATGCTGGTTCACCAGTCCGGCCATGTCCCGGAACCGTCTTGCCAGACTGTTTTCCGGCACAATCCCGTATCCCACTTCATTGGTCACCAGAAATACCGGACAGCAGGCTCTGGAAATGGCCAGGACAGTCTGTTCCAACCATTGCTGAACAGCTGCTTCATCCATTTCCAATGCCAGCATATTTGCAGTCCACAGGGTCAGGCAGTCCACCAGGATCACATCTGCCGTCTGTGCCCGGGCAGCTATTTTTTCATGGATATTCACCGGCTCCTCAATGGTCTGCCAGTCATCTCCCCGCTGTTCCTGGTGGGCATGCACCCGTTTTTCCATTTCCCGGTCCTCAGGCACGGATGTGGCCAGAAAAATCTTCTTACTGCCGGGAACTGCATTGGCCGCATCCAGTGCGTACCGGCTCTTTCCACTTCTGCATCCGCCGATGACCAGGGTTAAGCAATGTTTATCTGTCACAGTATATGTTGTTCCTTTGTTATGCATCCGGTTAAATCGGTCTAAGATACCGTATCCATAAGCAAAGATGCAACCAAAAAAAATTGGGACTTTGGGGTTTACAATATATTTTGTTTCATGTAAACAATGAAAACCCTATCCATTGCATGATGCTTTATGGTTTAAAGGAGGCCTGCGTGATTAACCGAAGTACCATTAACTTACTTGGCCTGAAACCCGTAACCCGCAGCATGTGTTACGATTTTTATGTGAAAATAAATTCTGAGCTGGAAACAGCCGATGCCATAAAAGAATCAGTTTCCTGGTGGCAGGACAACAAATACAAACTCAACGAACTGTGGTGGGTGCTCAATTATTATTCTGAATCCCTGGATCCGGAGCGAAATCTGCGGGCATATGTGGAACAGCACCTGGATGCCCTGGCCCTGGAAAAAACAGCCACCATGGAAAACGCGCTGGAAGATGCCGGCGCGGCAACAGAAATTCCTGTCCTGGAACAGGCCTGAACATCCGGCCCTGTTTCAGGGAAACCATCAGCTGCTCAAATAGTCACACCGGTTTTTTGTCTCCATCCCCGGAGCTGGAATACCAGATACCGGTAATTTATTTTTTTTCAAGTTTTTCCTTCCATGGGCTGTTTTTTCCTATCGTTGCCCTGTCATGGAATCTGAATATTTGCTATAGCAGCATGCGCTTCTACGGGGAGCCCCTGGTGGTGTCCTGTGAACGGACCGTCAGCGTCGGAGGGGGCCTGGTAAAAAATGCCGGCATGGTTTTCAACCAGCGGACGGGATGCCGCACTTCATTGTTCGTATGTAAACCGGCCCCCGCAGACCTCGGGCCGGGCACAGGACACCACCAGGGGCGGGCCCTGGGACAGCCTGCTGCACAGAGCGATCGAAAGCCCGGCATGCTTATGGCAAATATCCAGATGGAATATCCTCTTTTGTACCCATGTGTTTTATGCAATAATATGGTACGCACCATTTGGAATTTGTGAATTTAACCACAAAATAATGGCCCTTGGCAGATGCACACGTTACAGGAAAAGCCTTTATGAAATCCCTTGAAGAAATTTCTCTGCTGTATGAAATCAGTGAGGCACTGAATCAGCACATGGACATGAAAAAATCTCTGTTCAAGGTTCTGGGTGTTTTATCCGAGTCCATGAACCTTGTCCGGGGCATTATTTTTTTGACCAACCGGGAAAATGGAGAAATACGTATTGAAATCGCCCATGGCATTTCAGAAGAAACCACCCGCCGGATAAAATACCTTCCCGGCGAAGGAATTATCGGAAAAGTGGTGGAATCCGGCAAATCCGCTGTGGTGCCCCGCATCAGCGAAGAACCCCTTTTCCTGGACAAGACCCACTCCAGAAAACTAAACCAGGGGCAGGACTATTCTTTTATCTGCGTACCCATAAAAAAGGAAAACCAGGTGGTGGGGGCCATCAGTGCGGACCGGCCCTTTGAGGGAAAACACTCTTTGCAGCAGGGGGAAAAACTGTTGACTGTGGTGGCGGCCATGCTGGCCCACCATGTGATCAATATCGAAAATGTTCGCCTGGAAAAAGAACGGCTGAAATCGGAAAATCTGCGGCTGAAAACCGCGCTGGAAAACCGGTACAGTTTTTCCAATATCATCGGCAACTCCAATAAAATGCGGGAAGTCCTCCAGATGATATCCCAGGTGTCGTTTTCATCAGCCACTGTCCTGATCAGGGGAGAAAGCGGTACAGGCAAGGAACTGGTGGCCAATGCCATCCATTATAATTCAGAGCGGCACCACAAACCCTTCATCAAAATCAATTGTGCCGCCATCCCGGAAAATCTCATAGAAAGCGAGCTGTTCGGCCATGAAAAAGGCGCATTTACCGGCGCATCCCACCTGAAAAAAGGCAAGTTTGAAATTGCAGATCAGGGCACTGTTTTTCTGGATGAGATCGGGAACATGGCGTTGGGTGCCCAGGTCAAGCTGCTGCGGGTGCTCCAGGAAAAAGAATTCGAGCGGGTGGGGGGATACAAACCCATCAAGGCGGATGTGCGCATCGTTGCCGCCACCAATGCCAACCTGGAAGAAATGGTCCAGCAGGGCCGGTTCAGAGATGACCTGTATTTCCGGCTCAATGTGTTTCCCATTTACATTCCCAGCCTGCGCATGCGCAAAACCGATATCATCCTCCTGGCAGACCATTTTCTGGAAAAATACCGCAAAGAACATGGCAAGGATATCAAGCGCATCACCACCCCGGCCATTGACATGATGATGGAATACCACTGGCCCGGTAATGTCAGAGAGCTGGAAAACTGCATTGAACGGGCGGTGATACTGTGTAACGAAGGTGCGGTACATTCCTATCATCTCCCGGCCACCCTCCAGACCGGAACCGATTCCAAAACCCTGCCCCAGTCCCTGGAAACCGCCGTAGCCGGACTGGAAAAGGAAATTATCATGGATGCCCTGAAAAATACCAGGGGCAATATCAAAAAGGCGGCCCGGCTCATCCAGATCACGGTGCGCAAGTTTTCCTACAAAGCTGCCAGATATAATATCAACTACAAGGATTTTCGATAAAAGAGAGGTTGAAATGAAAATGGAAGACTATATCAGGGCCATTGCAGGCCTGTTCATCCTGGCATCTTTAGCCCTTGGGCACTGGGTTTCCCCCTACTGGTACCTGTTTACCGCTTTTGTGGGCCTGAACCTGCTGCAGTCTGCATTCACCGGTCTGTGCCCCATGGAAGCCATCCTGGAAAAAGTGTTCAAACTTCCAAAAACATGAATAATACCGCTATAACTTTTTGAGCAGGGTTTTGCGGTCTATTTTCAGTATTTTCAAAGCCTTTGCCTTGTTTCCCCCGGTATGGGCAAGCACCTCCCTGACATATTTTCCGGTCATTTCCGACAGGCTCGGGAAAACATTTTTTTCCGGGGATATGGCGGTTTTCATTGCCGCCGGAAATGCTGCACTGTCGATATATTGGGTATCATTCATGATCAGGTTCCGGTGTATCAGGTTTTCAAGTTCTCTGACATTTCCGGGCCAAACATAATTTTTCAGGGCTGCAACGGCATTTTGCGTGAGCTTCGGTTCATTTTTTCCCAGCTGTTTTGCATACTTCACAATAAAATGCTTTGCCAGCAGCAGAATATCATCGCCCCGCTCCCGCAGCGGCGGAATATCAACAGTAATGACATTGATACGGAAAAACAGATCCTGGCGGAACAATCCTTTTTCAACCAGATCTTCCAGTTTTTGATTGGTGGCCGCCATAATCCTGACATCTGCTTTGTGCTGCCGGGTTTCTCCCACCCGGGTATATTCTTTTTCCTGGAGCACCCTGAGCAGTTTTCCCTGGAGTTCATAGGGCAGTTCACTGATTTCGTCCAGAAAAAGGCATCCGTTTTCAGCTGCCCTGAAAAACCCTTTGCTGTCCCGGGACGCACCGGTAAAAGCCCCTTTTACATGGCCGAACAACTCGCTTTCAAAAAGGGCCGGGGGCATCCCCGGGCAGTTGAAAGGAATAAAGGGATACACAGCCCGGGTTTTATGGTTGTAGTGAATGGCCCTGGCCACCAGTTCCTTACCTGTACCGCTTTCTCCTTGTATCAGTACAGTGGCGTCATTTTCACCGGCTTTTTGTATGGTGGCAAACAGATGCTGCATTTTTTCAGACTGCCCGATGATACCGAACCGGGACCAGGTGTCAGAATAGAGTATACCAGGGTCGATCCTGCGCTCCTGATATCTTTTTATGCATTTTGCCACGGTGTCCATCAGTTCCATATCAGTGAAGGGTTTGGTGATATACTCATCTGCCCCCTGTTTCAGGGCTGACACAGCCCCTTTGATGGATCCGTATCCTGTAAGCATGATGATCCCCAGATCCTGGAAATGATCCCGGGCATATTGGATCATATCCATTCCGGTCAGCCTGGGCATCTTGTAATCGGTGATCAGCAAATCGATACCCTGACGGGAAAGCACATCAACAGCATCTTCCACATTATGGACAACAAAAACACGGTACCCTTCAGATGCAAGGTTTCTTTGAATGACCTCACAGGTGATCTTATTGTCATCCACAACCAGAATCTGTGCCTTTGTTTTTTTTTCCGGCATCAATCGTTCTCCAGGGGCAAAGATATTTCAAAAACACTGCCTTTTTCAGGCTCACTGCTGACCTTGATATCACCATCATGGTTTTTGATGATGCCGTACACAACAGAAAGTCCCAGGCCGGTACCCTGGTCCACATCCTTTGTTGTAAAAAACGGCATAAACGCACTGCTGATATGCTCAGCCGGTATCCCGATCCCGGTATCTTCAATGGAAAAAATTGCTTTGTCTGCAGCCTTTTTTACGGTAAGGGTGAGTTTTCCGCCGTTTCCCATGGCCTGTACCGCATTGATGGTCAGATTGGTAACCACCTGGTTTATCTGGTTGGCATCTGCCATGACAAACACACCGTCCTGAAATCTTTTTTCAATGGCGATACCTTCCCTGGCACACCGGGCCGCAAGAAAGGTGAGGCTGTTTTCAATCACATGGTTCAGGCATATTTTTTCTTTGCGCACAGGGGCGTTACGGGAAAACGCCAAAAGTTTTTTTATGATTTCCCGTGAATACATCACACATTCCTGGATCCGGGTCAGATCATTTCTTGCCTGTTCCGGCAGCTGGGACAACTTGAGTGACAACTGGGCAAGGCCCAGAATATTGCCCAGGGGTTCATTCAATTCATGGGCCACGCCGGCTGCCAGGCTGCCGATGGTGGCCAGGCGGTCATTGTGCAGCAATTGTTTTTGAATTATTTTTCTGGCTTCATCATCTTTTTGTTTTTTCATATAAAAACTGATGATGTTGGCAATGCCCTTGAGCAGATTGCGTTCTTCGCTTAAAAACGGATCTTTTTTTCCGGCAACGGCATCCGGGTGATAATACACATCTATGGCCCCCGCAGCCTCGTTGTCAATATATATCTTTTCTGTCTGGCATATATCTGATTCACAAAAATCAGGTGACAGATAAATGTTTTCCCTGAACCGAATCCGGGCGCAGCAGTTTTGGGAAAACTGCCACCCTGTGGGAATGATATGAACGATTTTTTTCAATGCAGCAATGGTATTTCTTTCCAGAACCACACACTGGGCAACCTGGTATAAGCAGTTGAGTTCTTTTACCCGTTCTTTTTCATTGGTTTGCACCTGCTGGTATGCATCATAAAACTGCTGCAGTTTTCTGTTCTGTTTTTCAAGGGCCGCAATTTTTTTTTGCATATCACCTGTATTCTTCACAGCACATCACAGAGTTATGGTGTTTTTCCTGCAGGCAGCAGGTTTCCAGGTTTTCACAATTGCTGCAGATATTTTCCCGAAACGATCCACCGGCTGCAAACGGTGGTTCCGTGATGTCGCAAATGGGTTGTGTACATGCCCCTTCCGGACAGGTGCATGAAAATTCTTCACAAAAAATTATGGGCCTGGAATTATTTTTCATAAAATAACATTGCCCTGCATGGATACAATTGGCACAAAGACCTGATGAAACTGTTTTTTCCGGCATGATAATTCCTTTATTTTTTGTTGGGTTACCCCAGCCATAAAGGCAAAGAGCATGCCAGAAATGAAACTTCACAAAAAGTATTAAATTACAACAGGTTGTAAAATTTTACATAAGGTGTTACCGGCACAGAACTGTGGAAACTTTCCAGAGGTATGGATTTTTTCCATACCGTACACCAGGGCCTGCGCCAGGTATCTGTTATGGTCCGGGTTTTTTGCCCGGCTCCTGGTTTATGCTGTAATCTGTTTTATTTGACAAATCGTTGAAAGGATCACCTTCTGTCACCATCTGGTCCAGAAGAGGTTTTTCGCCTTCCACAGGCAGCCGTCCGGTAAGAGTTGCCAGGACCACCTGCCGGCCGTCCTGGTTTGTAAAGACGGCCTCGGCTTCAGC
>JAABRW010000065.1 GCA_011390695.1 Desulfotignum sp. | reverse complement strand
CTGGTGCTGCTCATTGAAGATGACACCGCTTCTTTGGATGAACTGCTCAAGCATATCAAGGGGCCTGATTTTCCCACGGCTGCTGAAATCATCACCCCGGCCGAAGAGATCAGGACCATTTATGAAACCGGTTCCGGACGGATCAAAATGCGGGCCCGGTTCCGCATCGAGGACGGGGATATCGTTTACCATGCCCTGCCCTATCATGCCTCGGCTGAAAAGATTTATGAACAGATTGCAGCCCAGATGGCGGATAAAAAACTGCCCATGGTCAGTGATATCAGAGATGAATCCGACCATGAAGACCCCACCCGTTTAGTGGTGATTCCCCGGTCCGGCCGGGTGGATCTGTCTGCTTTGACCGATCATCTGTTTGCCACCACGGATCTGGAAAAATCCTATTCATTCAATATGAACATGATCGGGATCAACGGCCGGCCCGCAGTGAAAAATTTAAAAACCCTGCTCAAGGAATGGCTGGCGTTCAGATTCCAGACTGTCAGAAACAAACTGTCTTTTCAGCTGGAAAAGGTGGTGACCCGGCTCCACATCCTGGAAGGCTTCCGCACGGTATTCCTGAATCTGGACCAGGTGATCCGGATCATCCGGGAATCTGATCACCCCAGGCAGGACCTGATCAAAGCTTTTGACCTGACCAGGGAACAGGCGGATGCGATTCTGGAGATCCGTCTGCGACAGCTTGCCCGGCTGGAAGAGATCAAAATTCTTTCTGAAATCAAAGTGCTGGAAACCCGAAAAAAAGAGATAGACACGCTATTGAACGACGGAGTTGCTTTCAAGGCTTATATTGTCGAAGAAATACGATCCGATGCAAAAAAATTCGGAAACAAGCGCCTGTCTCCCATCAAGGAGCGAAAAGAAGCGGAAGCGTTTTCCGTGACCGATGTCATCGAGGTGGAGCCGGTGACCATTATTTTATCTGAAAACGGATGGATCCGGTCGGCCAAAGGCCATGACATCGATCCGGAAAACGTCAAGTTCCGGTCCGGGGATTCCCTGCTCTGCCATCTGCGGTCCCGCAGTGACAAACCCATTGTTTTTCTGGACAGTTCAGGGCGCAGCTATACATTGTACTCCCATGTGCTGCCGTCAGCCAGAAGCAACGGCGAACCACTGACCGGTCACCTGTCTTTGCAGAACAACACCCGGATCTGTTTCATGCTTTCGGAAACCCTGGCCACCCATTTTCTGATGGCTTCTGACACCGGATATGGGTTTATCATACAATTCTCCGATTTTCTGACCCATTTCAAAAACGGTAAATCAGTCATCACCCTTAAAAACGATGCGGCCCTGATGCCCCCCTGCCCGGTAACGATTCTTGAAACCGATACGGTTGTGGCAGTCACCACCAAAGGCCGGATGCTGATTTTTCCCTTAAGTGAACTGCCCCGGTTGAAAAAAGGTCAGGGAAATAAACTGATCACCATCCCTAAAAAAGAACACCTGTCGTCTGACCCGGAAAAACTCAAATTTCTGACAACATTGCCTTTACATGCCAATATTGTTATACATTCAAAAAAACATTCTTTGGTGCTCAATCCGGGCAATCAGGCGGATTATGTCAAAAAGCGTGGAAACAGGGGGAAACTGCTGCCCCGGGGATATCGCATCGTGGATAAACTGGAGGTCCGACTGAATGAAGCATAAAGCGAGTCAATGAAATCGTTTTATTTAAAACATTGTATTTTCCTGACCCTGCTGATTCTGTGCGGTTATTTTGTTTACCTGAGTTATCTGCTCCATCACAAGGATCTGGGACATACAATCGGTACTCTGGAGCGTATCCAGAAAACCGGTGTGATGCGGCTGATCACGACCCGGTCTTTGAACAACTTTTATCTGTACAAGGGAGAACCCACCGGATTTGAATACGATCTGGCCCGGGAATTCGCCCGATATCTGCATGTGGATCTGGACGTGGTCACACCGGGCTGGAACAATCTGTTGGTTTATCTGGATCAGGGAAAAGGGGATTTTGTCGGTGCCGCCATGACCATCACCCGGGAACGTCTGGAAAAAGTCAAATTTTCAATACCGTACATGGATGTTCAGCAGAAGGTCATTCACCATGCCCTGGTATTTGGTCCCAAAGATATTGCCGACCTGGCTTTACGGACCATTCATGTCAGACGTGACACCTCCTATCATTACCGGCTGAAAGAAATCCAGGCATCCGGCATTGATGTCAGTTATGTCCTGCATGACAATGTTCCCACCGAGGATCTGATTGCCATGGTCCATGACCGGGAAATCAAATTCACCATTGCCGATTCCAATGTGGCACGGCTCAATCAAAGGCATATGCCTGATATCCGTGTCGGTATTCCCATCCACCAAAAAGAATCTGTGGCCTGGGCCGTGCGCAGGGATGATCTAGAGATGCTTGAGGAAATAAACCGGTTTTTTTTGTATATCAGAGAATCAGGAAAGCTTCAGCAAATCGTCAACAAATACTATGGTCATCCCAAAGAGTTTAATGTATCTGAATTAAAAACATTTCATAAACGGATTCAGGATCGTCTGCCCAGGTATCAGGACATCATTGAAACCCAGTCAAAAAAATACGGGTTTGACTGGCGCATGGTGGCAGCAGTGGTATACCAGGAATCCCGGTTTGACCCCGGGGCAAAAAGCGTTACCCACGTGCGCGGCCTGATGCAGGTGACAAGAGCGGCTGCCATAGAAATGGGGATTCAGGACCGGCGTGATCCGGTCCAGAGTGTCAAGGCCGGTATTAAGTACTTGAAACAGATGTATGATCGATTTGAAGAGATCGAAGATGAGTATCAACGGCTGCTGTTCGCTCTGGCCAGCTATAATGTGGGATTTGGACATGTTCTGGATGCCATGAAAATTGCCGAAGAAAAAGGACTTGACCCCCGGATCTGGAATTCTGTAAAAAAAACACTGCCGATGCTGTCCAAACCTGAAGTGTATAAAAAAACCAAACATGGATATGCCCGGGGATGGGAACCGGTCCAATACGTGGATCGGATTCTCACCTGGTATGATATCCTCAAACAGATGGATTTTTCCTGAACTGCCGTCGTCTGTATCTACGGCAGTTCAGGAACCAACCCGATTTTGAAAAGAGTGAAACCATGACAAGAAAAATTCTGATCAATGCAATGGATCCGGATGTCAGCCGGATCGCAGCTGTCATAGACAGCAAACTGGACCAGTTTCACATTGAAACCAGGGCCAGAGAAGTGACACAGGGCAACATTTACAAAGGGGTCGTCACCCGTGTGGAGCAAAGTCTTCAGGCGGTATTTGTCGATTACGGGACTGAAAAGAATGGATTTCTGCAGAAAAACGAAATCCATCCCGACTATTTTCAGGACGTGGAATCCCGGGAGAAAGCGTTATTCAACCTGATCAAAAAAGGTCAGGAACTCATTGTCCAGGTGGTCAAAGATCCCATCAGCCAGAAAGGGGCCATGCTTACCACCTTTATCTCCCTGCCCGGACGTATGGCAGTACTCATGCCCGGCAGTACCACCAAAGGCGTGTCCCGGAAAATCAGTGAGGAAGATGAGAGAAAACGGCTGGCCAGTGTGCTGAAAACCATGGATATTCCGGAAGGGTTCGGAATGATCGTGAGAACTGCGGGCAAAAATTCCACCAAAACCCAGCTGACCGCTGATTTGAAATATCTGATGCGGATGTGGAAAAATATCGACAAACTGGCCATTGACAACCCGGCACCGTCTTTGCTCTATAAAGAACAGAACCTGGCTGTGCGTTCTTTGAGAGATTATTTCACCACGGATATCACTGAAATTTTGATTGACAACCCGGACATCTATCGGGAAGTCAAGGAATTCATGGCCATGATCGCCCCTAAACAGAAAAAAATTGTCAAACTGTTCAAAGGGGAAAAACCCATTTTCACCAAATATCAGCTGGAGGAACAGATCGCCTCCATCTTTAAAAGGGATGTGCCCTTGAAATCCGGTGGATTTCTGGTGATCGAACAGACCGAAGCACTGGTATCCATAGATGTGAACTCCGGCAAATCCACCAAGCGGAAAAATATTGAAGAAACCGCTTATCATACCAACCTGGAGGCGGCCGAAGAAGTGGCCAGACAATTGAGGCTGAGAGATATGGGCGGTCTTATTGTGGTGGATTTCATCGATATGCGGGAAAGACGGCATAAGGCGGATATCACTAAATGTCTGAAAAAAAATTTAAAGACAGACAAGGCCAAAACAAAGGTCGGAGGCGTCACGACCTTCGGGCTGCTTGAAATGTCAAGACAGCGCATCCGGCACTCCATTACCTTCGGCAGCTATGAAACCTGCCGCCACTGTAACGGCCGGGGACAGATTCCGTCTGTGGAAACACAGGGACTCGCGGTGATGCGTCAATTGAATCTGAAAACGCTGAAAGCGGAAAACAAACAGTTCCAGGTGTACCTGCCCAAAGAAGTAGCATACTATATTCTTAACAAAAAAAGAGAGGACCTTCTTGAAATCGAAACCAAGCGGGAGGTTTTAGTTGCCATTGAGATCGATCCGGAACTGGTCCCGGGCCAGAGCCGGATTACCGGCAACTCCCAATAATTAACCGTCGGGCGATTCTTGACATCCGTCCCTGTTTTGTGTATCTAAAACAACCTGATATGCGCTTTTGAAGGATAACACATGAGTCAAGCCAGAGCGAGTCACAAATCGTTGATAGCCATCGGCATGATCTTTGTGGTCATTTTTTTGATTGGCGCGTATCTGTTTTTAATCCTTGGAACAGATCCGGTATCGGATGACAACGGGCCTTCTGTTTTGGAGAAAAATAAAACAGAGGTAACGGAACCAACGGCTGACATGCAGGTCTCCGCATCCGAACCTTTGATGCAGACCCGACCCGGTGTGGTGGAAAAACAGATTTTGAAATCACCGGCCTTTGATTACAAGAATCTGGAAACAGATTCAGATTTTGATCGGTTGATGAAAAAAAGATTGCAAAACATGGGGATAGAAAAAAGCCTGGATATGGTCATCCTGTCTGATGAATCTTTTAAAATGGGTGATAACACCATATCCATGCAGGACATTTTAGAAAAAGCCCATGCAAAAAAAAAGAAAATTCATGAATCCCGCATTACGGAATTTGAACAAACCGAAGTGGAACAGATTCACAGATATGGCATATATGTGGTTCAGCCTGGCGACAATATCTGGAATATTCATTTCAATGTATTGAAAGAATATTATGCAACCCAAGGCATCCATGTGGCATATGATGCAGATGAACCCATGGATACCGGATATTCATCAGGGATCGGGAAAATTCTGAAATTTTCTGAAATTCTGGTCATTATTTACAATGTTCTGGAAGAGGAAATTGTGACGGATATTGATCTGATAAAACCGCTGAGCAAACTGGTCATCTACAATATGGATGAGGTGTTTGAACTGCTCTCGGAAATCGATGTGAATCAGATAGATCAGATTCGATTCGACGGAACGACGCTCTGGATTCCAGCTCCGGAAGCCTGATTTTTTAACTAGATACGTTTAATTTTTTGAAGGAGGAACGACCTTGATTAGTACAGCATTTGCAATGGGAGCCACTGAAGGACAGGCAGCCGGCGGTTTGGCCGGATTTCTGCCCATTATTATTCTTTTTGCCATTTTCTATTTTCTTCTGATCCGTCCCCAGCAGAAAAAAGCCAAAGAGCACCGGGAAATGATTTCAAATTTGAAAAAAGGAAATCGGATTATCACTTCCGGCGGAATTTAC
>JAABRW010000064.1 GCA_011390695.1 Desulfotignum sp. | reverse complement strand
CGAAATCGGTTTTGCCCAGTGGATGATGGTCGGTATTCCAATAGTGCTCGTATCATTACCTGTTGTATTTCTCGTTCTGACCAAGGTCGTTTTCCCGGTGAAGACAAAAGAAATTCCGGGTGGGGCGGATATGATCAGAATGGAACTTGAAAAAGCCGGCAGCATGAGCAGGGCGGAAGTCATGGTGGCCGTTGTTTTTGGAATGACGGCAATTCTCTGGGTGATAAGGCCTTTGCTTGAAACCTATATTCCGAATATTTCGGACACCGGTATCGCAATTTTTGCTGCGGTCATGATGTTTTTATTGCCTGTGGATTTTAAAAAAGGAAAGTTTGTTCTGAGTTGGGAAGATACCAAAAAACTGCCCTGGAAAGTGCTGATATTGTTTGGCGGCGGGTTGAGTTTGGCGGCAGGAATAACGCATACCGGTTTAGCAAAATGGATTGGGACGTCACTTGGCGGACTTGACTGGCTGCCGGTCATCGTCCTGGTCATGTCCTCCGTTTTGGTTGTTATTTTTTTGACGGAAATAACCAGCAACACAGCTACAGGTGCCGCTTTTTTGCCTATTCTCGCCTCAGTGGCGGTTGCCATGGGTCGGGACCCTTTGTTGCTTGTAATTCCAGCCACTGTGGGCGCCAGCTGTGCATTCATGCTTCCGGTCGCTACGCCGCCGAATGCCATTGTCTATGGCAGTGGGCTGATCAGCATATCGCAGATGGCGCGTGCCGGATTTATATTCAATATCTTGATGGTCTTTATCATCACCGGCATGATGTACCTGCTTCTCGGGCATCTTTTCACTCGATGATCAAGTTTTTGTTAATTTGCCCAACTTCGGCGTTGGAAAAAATTTTTAATCCTCAAAATATGTTGTATATTCATCCGGTTAAAAATTGTTTCCGCCTTGAATTTGAACAAATTCCCTAAAAACTTGATGATCGAGTTTCAATGTGCTTTGGTGAAGGTGGCCGCCGGCGTGGTCTGATTTTTGAGAATAGATGTTCCTAAATAACTTAACCTGGGAGTGCAGGCGTCCCGCCTGCATCGTTACTGCGGGCGGGACGCCCGCGCTCCCGGATATAGAAAAATGGATAAGTTATTTAAGACCCATTCCTTAAAATCCGACGCATCTATGGGATATTTAATTCTGACCATGGGCCTAAGGAGAAAAAATATCAAAAGCGTGCTGAACAGATACCTGCAATTCGGATATGATATTTTCCGGATTTCGTTCAAGGAATTTGTCCGGGACCGGTGCAGCCTGCAGGCATCTGCCTTAACCCTGTATACCCTGTTATCCATTGTACCGGTCATGGCCATGGCATTCGGCATTGCCAAGGGTTTCGGTTTCCAGAAATATCTTGAAACCCGGATACTGTCTTTGTTTGCCGGCCAGGAACAGATCATCCAGAATGTTTTGACTTTTTCCGTCAATCTGCTGGAAAGAACCCAAGGCGGGCTCATGGCGGTGCTGGGCATCATCTTTTTGATGTATGCGCTGATAAAGATGATGGGCCACATGGAAGATATATTCAACCGGATCTGGCGGGTCAGGGGAAACCGCCTTCTGATCCGCAAAATTACCGATTATATTTCCATTGCCATGGCTGCCGGGCTGCTGGTGATTTTTTCCGGCAGCGCCACCATTTTTGTCACCGGTTATCTGGAAAAATTCATGGTAATCCTTGATCTTCCAGTCATCCTGGGCCGTCTGCTTTCTTTTGGTTTGAAGATAATTCCCTTTTTAACGGTCTGGATGGTATTTACCTTTTTTTATATGTTCATTCCCAATAAAAATGTAAATGTCCGGGCCGCTCTGACCGGAGGTGTCATTGCCGGCACCATTTTTCAGCTGGCCCAGATAACCTATCTGCAATTCCAGGTGGGGGTTTCCACCTATAATGCCATTTACGGCAGTTTTGCAGCCATACCGTTGTTTTTGTTGTGGCTGAATGCGTCCTGGACCATTGTACTGTTCGGCGCTGAAATCTCCTTTGTCTGGGAACATTTTGATGCGCTTCAGAAAGATGACCCGGAATATGCGCACATCAGTGTGCGGTTGAAAAAATTGATCTTCCTCAGGATAGCGGTTTTTTGTGTGAACCGGTTCGCCCAGGGCAGGGCGCCGGTGACATCCTTATCTGTTGCCGAGCATCTCCACCTGTCTGCGAACATCACATCGGTTTTTATGGAAAAACTGGTCCGCAGCCGCATTCTTTTCAAAGTGAGTGACCCTGAACCCGGCTTTACCCCGGCCCGGGATATTGAAAGCATGACTGTCATGGATGTTGTGACAGCCTTTGAAAATATGGGAAAAGAGGATCTATCTCTGGGCGACACCCTGGAGCTGACAGCGCTGGAACAGAGCCTGGAATTGTTTGCAGCAGCTGCCAGGCAATCTTCGGGGGAGCGACTCCTCAAAGATATCTGATGGTTGACACCTTTCAGTGGCCGAAGGTAGCCGTGATTTTTTAAGCCAGCCGCCAGCTGTCCTATTCTCTTACAGCCTTCTTTCTCAAGATATACAGGTTTTTACGGATTCATTTATAAACCTGGGAAGATTACCATTTTCGTATACCAATTTTATTCAAACTGTTGGACCTATATGGAGAAAATAACGGCATGAACCTATACAGTACCTTAGGGTCATGAAACTTTTAAAAGTTTCATGACCCTTACCTCGGACTTTTTAAGAAAAAGGAACTTGGTTTTGAAAACTGACTGGATGATGATTTTATTGTTTTTGGTTTCTTCTGTCCAGGCAAAAGAACTGACCCTTGAACAAGCGCTTGACCTGGCTGAAAGAAATGCCACCGAGCTGCAGATTCTGGATGCACAACATGCACTTGCAAGCGCAGGTTTTCAGCGATCCGCTCAGGCATTTCTCCCCAAAATTTCCATTGATGCCACCTTGCTGCGAGCGGATTCTTCTTTGATCAATGACATTCCGGTTCCGTTGCTCAACCTTCCACCGCGTCTCGATTACCGGGATTTTGGTCCGGTGGATGGGATGATCAGAGGAATTCAGGTGATACAGCCAGTGTTCAATGCTGATGCCTTAAAAGCCCGTGAACAGGCCAATAAAGAGGTTCAGGCGCGCCGCATGGCCTATCAGTGGGGAAAACAACTGATGCGGTTTCAGGTGGCAGGGTCCTATTATGCTGTTGCCGTACGTCAGGCAGATGAACGTGCATCCCGTATGGCGCTCGAAGCCGCACAGCAGGCACAGGATATGGCAGATGGCGCTTATCAGGAGGGCCTGGTTGCAAAATTGGATGTTGTGAGAGCCCGGGCGGAAGTGGCAGCAGGCAGAGCCCGTATGAGAACCGCGGAAGCACAAGTGCGCAAGGCCAAAATAAATTTTGCGGTATTGCTGGATCTGCCGCCACAGGAACATTTTATGTTAACCGATGATTTGCCCGAGCCTGTACCGCCTGTAGCGGAACAGATGCCATCTAAAAAGCGCAGCGACCTGAAGGCCCGGCAAGCAGAACAGGAAGCCGCAGCCGCAGGTTTGGACAAGGCCAAAGCACAATGGCTTCCCAGAATCAATCTGCTGGCCCGGCAGCAATGGTTTGACGGAGATGAACCCTTTGAAATGTCTGCCGACGGCTGGCTTGTGGCGCTTAATCTGCAATGGTCCCTGTTTGACGGTTTGGGACGTCAGGGGGAAATTGCAGAGGCCCGGGCCAGAAAAAACCTGGCTCGGATCGGGGTGGAACATACCCGGCGCACAATAAAAAAAGAGCAGCAGCTTGCCATCAGTGAATGGCGGGCCGCCTGGTCTGCCTGGCAGGCTTCGGTCGATGCATTGGAAGCTGCTGAAGGTGCACTGAGACTGGCACACCGGCGATACGAGGAGGGTCTGGGAAACATGTCCGATCTGCTTTCCACCCAGGCCGGCCTGTATCATCGCCAGCTTGAATACACCCGCTATCACTACAAGACTTTACTGGCATCCATGAACTATTGCCTGCGCTATGGAAAAGATCCGTTAACGCTCCTGCCGGAAGAAATCCGATGAGCATCATCAAACAAAAATCTCACCCCGTTTTTTGTTGTTCCCTGTTTGCCATTCTGCTGCTGGCAGGCTGCTTTGAATCCCGGGGCCATAACGGCACATCTGATCCCGGCACCAAGGAACCGGTGAGCGTGAACGTGGTGGAAATCAAGCCCTGGCAAAAACCATTTTTGCGCCATTTTCCCGGCGTGGTAAGCCCTGGGCGGCGGGCTGTGCTCAGCACCCGCACAAATGGAACGATCAAGTCAATCAGGGTGCAAGCCGGGGATCATGTAAGTGCCGGCGCTATATTGGTCCACATCGAATCCCGGGATTTAAAAGCTGCTATCGCAGGAGCCAAAGCACAACTCAAAGCGGCCAAAGCATCTGCTGCCAAGGCATTGCGGGATGTCAACCGATTAAAAAGACTGTACGAAGAAGATCTGATAGCCCGTAACCGCCTGGAACTGGCCCAGGTGAAACAACAAAAATCTGCGGCAAATGTAGAAAAAATCCGGGCCGGGTTACAGGTTCAGCAGGTTAACCGCACCTATGCAGACATTACCGCCCCTTTTACCGGCATAGTAAGCGAAGTAATTATGGATGAAGGTTCTTTCATCGTTCCGGGACGGCCTGTATTAATCTTGGAAGACCGGACAACACTGCAAATCGATGTTCCCGTTCCATCAAAGACAGCAGATCAGATAACCCCGCAGGATATAGTTTCAGTACTTGATCCCTCCATGAGTACACCGCTGCAGGCAAGCTATGTGGCGATTTTACCGGTTATGGAAAATAGTTCTGCCGGTCAGGTGCTGCGGCTTTCATTGAAAAATCCGCCCAAAACCATCCAGCCCGGGCAGGTGGTTACTGTACTGCTGAATGAAACCGGACAAAAAGGTCTTGTGGCATTACCCGGAGCAGCGCTGATTCGCCGGGGCCAACTCACCGGGGTATTGGTTGTTGAACAAAAGCAGAACAAAAATTTTGTTTCTCTGCGCTGGATTCGCCTTGCACCGCAAAAATCTGATAAAAACAGCTTTGTGGCCGTCTCTCAGGGTTTGGATGCAGGAGAATTTGTTGTGCTGAATCCTTCCTCTGATTTGCGGGACGGTCAACAGATTCAAACGGATCGGGAATCTTTCTGATGGAACCGCTCGGCCTGGCCGGACGGTTTGCCAATCGTCTTCTGGATTCTCCTCTGGTTCCCCTATTTATCATTGCATGTTTTATTCTGGGCGGCTACAGCCTTCTGGTTACTCCGCGGGAAGACCGACCCGATATTGATGTCCCCACTGCCATGGTCATGATACCCTGGCCCGGCGGAGGTGCGGAACGTGTGGATGAACAGCTGGCCCGGCGTGCCGGTACATGGATTCAACAATTATCATCGGTGACAAAAATACACAGCAGCAGCACGGACCACGCCGCCCTTCTGACAGTGGAATTTGAACCCGGAACCGTTAAAGCCGAGGCTTTTGCCGAACTGGAAGAACTATTCAATGTCCATGCAGACCATTTGCCGGTTACTGCCGGTCCGCCCAGCATTGAAACCTTTGGAGAAGAACAGCTGGTCATGTTCATGGCCACCCTGAGCAGCAAAACCCATTCTCCTAAGCAACTGGAACGGGTTGCCGGAGAGATCTGTGTTCGCCTCGAATCAGTACCTGGTGTACGCAGCATTGTACGTCATGGTGGAGATGAACAGGCCATTGAAGTATTGCCGAAGCTCCAGGAAATGGCAGGTCACGGCATATCCCTGAACCAGATGGCGCAAGCCATTGCCGGCGCCGGCCGGCAGATTCCTGTGG
>JAABRW010000063.1 GCA_011390695.1 Desulfotignum sp. | reverse complement strand
CGGTGATGGTGTTCGAGAGCTGTATGTGGGATCGCTGGACGATATCCATACAAAACTGGAGGAGCTCAAAAAGGAAGTAAGCTCTGCCATGAGAATGGCGGCCGCCGGAAAAAACATCTGCAGGTACCGGCCGGTCTCACTGATTTTTGACCGGACCGGCGGCAGTACCGGGTCTGCTGCCATGGGAAACGGGGAGGTATCAGGTTCGGGCTTCACGGTTCTTTTTTATCAGGGTGCCAGCGCATCGGCAATGGTATCGGCGATTTGTTTCATGTTGTCCAGATAGTGATAGGCCAGGGGGTTGATGGACACCACCGCACCGTTGACTGCCCGGGCGATCTTCCGTGCAGCCTCCTGGTCGAACTGGGGCTGGACAAAGATCACCCGGACCTTTTCCCGGCCGGCCAGCTTGATGAATTCGGACAGCTCCTTTCCCTTGGGGGACCTGCCCATGGTTTCCACGGCAATCTGGTGCAGGCCGTATGCATCAGCCAGATATCCGAATGCCGGGTGAAATACAAAGAAATTCTGCCCTGCCAGGGGTGCGAGCAGGGTTTTCAACCGTTCATGAAGCTGATCCAGGTTCCGGGCAAACCGGTCATAATTTTCCCGGAACCGGTCTGCATGGGCCGGGGCCAGTTTCCCCAGGGCATCTGTCATGGTTGCGGCCTGCTGCTTCACCAGCACCGGGCTCATCCAGATGTGGGGATCCCTGCCGGCAGCAGTATCCCCATGGCCGTGATCCTCTGCTGCTTCACCATGGTGGTCATGTTCCGCATCAGCCCCATGGGCGTGTCCTTCTTCACCATGGTGATCCTGGGCATGCGCCTTTTGATGATCATGGCCATGCGCATCATGTTGGTCATCACCATGGGTGTGGGCTTCCATCTTCCGCAGCACGATCCCTTTGCGGGTATCCACCACCCGGGTATCCGGGGCAATGGATGTAACCTTATGCATGAACCCGTTCTCAAAGGGCACCCCGATTCGGAAATAGACATCTGCATTGGCCAGTTTCCTGATCTGGGCCGGGGTGGGAGAATAGGTGGCCGGACTTTTGCCCGGTGTCACCAGCACATCCACCTCTGCCAGATCTCCGGTGATCTGCTCAACAAAAAATTTCTGTGGCACAATACTGACAAACACCTGCAGCTTTTCTTCGGCATTCAGGACGGCACCCGTCAAAACGACCAGTAAAACAGCCAGTGCAATAGATTTCAACCGCATTTTTTCCTCCTTGTACAGCAACAAGTATTTTTTTATACCAAAATTTACCAAACCGCCATGGTTTCTTTCAAAAAAACCATTTTTATCCAGGCCTTTTTTCCACTTTTAAAACCACACCCCCTTTCTAAAACATCAGCCCCTATTTATTGCAAATGATAGTGCATTTGCAATAAATAGGCTGTCAAAGGATATTTGTCAACACCTGACTGATATCTTGCAAAGGGTGAAAGGTTCAGATATACTGCCTTGTGAGATGAAAAAAATGAAACGCCAAACCGCCCAGAGACAGGCCATTGAAAAGGTTTTCAGGCAGCATGACAGACTGCTGGCCATTCCGGAAATACTGGCATACGGCAGCCGGATCGTGCCCTCCCTGAACCAGGCAACGGTGTACCGCAACATCAAGCAGCTGGTTGCGGAAGGCCGGATCAGGCAGGTCAAACACCCGGACCTGGGCACCCGGTACGAACGGGCGCACAAATCCCACCATCACCATTTTCACTGCAATGGGTGCAACCGCGTGATGGACCTGCCCGGGTGCGCATTAAAAGAGGATCACATCGTGCCGGACGGATTTGTTCTTGAAAGCCATGACGTTTTTCTGTCAGGGCTGTGTGACCGATGTGCCGGGCGTTGATCCGGCCGGATCAGTAGCGGCAAGTTGGAGCCTTTGTTTACACGCTGAAAACCAGACCCGTTAACCCGCCAGCTTCGCTGCAATTTTTGCCACATGGTTTCCCTGGAACCGGGCCCCTGCCAGGTCATTTTCAGAGGGCATCCTGGCCCCGTCTCCCCCGGCTATGGTGGATGCGCCATAGGGGGATCCGCCGGTGACTTCATCGATGCGCATCTGTCCCTGGAATGCATAGGGCAGGCCCACCACCACAAACCCGTGGTGCAGGAGCGTTGTATGGAAAGACAGGATGGTGGATTCCTGACCCCCGTGCTGGGTGGCGGTGCTGACAAACACACTGCCCACCTTGCCGATCAAAGAACCGTTGGCCCACAGCTGGCCGGTGGCATCCAGAAACTGGCGCATCTGGCCGCACATGTTGCCGAACCGGGTGGGGGTGCCGAAAATGACGGCATCCGCTTTTTCCAGTTCCTCCACCGTGCACACCGGCACATGGGAAAACGCTTTTTTCGCCGCAATTGCCCCCATTTTTTCCAGCACATCCGCAGAAAGCGTCTCCGGCACCTGCCGGATATCCACGTCAGCACCTGGAATCTGTTCTGCGCCCTGGGCAACCGCTTTGGCCATCTCATACACATGGCCGTAGGTGGAATAAAAAACGATCAGGATTTTCATGGCAAGACCCTCCTTTCAGATTATAAGAACTGGTTTTAAAAATATGATGTAATAACGGTTTGTCAATAATGGATATTTTTTAAGTTAAGGCTAACATTTTTTTCTTTACAAAGTATTATTTTTTATAATATTTTTCTGCGAAATCAATTTCAACCTGACTGCGGAGGTAACGATCATGTCTGACAAACTGCACCATTTTTCACCCATATGGGAAATTCCGGATCATTTAAAATGTCCGGTGACAGGGGTGATGCTCACCGTGGAAAAACACCGGTCCATCCTGAAAAAATGCGGCTATGATGTCAAATCCATGAAACCTATGAATATCACCAGAAAATCATATTGAAGCTGGGGGGAGAGAACAATGTTTCTCTAAAGGTGAACAATTTTATCCGGAACCAGTCGGCCGGACAGATGACACGCATTGCGAGCATGCAGGAACGGGAAATACCGGCTTTGTGGGCGGAACACATAGAGACCGGCGATGTGGGCCCGCTGTTCTATGCCATTGTATCCCACAAAAAAACCAGCCCGGAACTGCTGGCGGATATCGCCGGCGAGGTTCACATGCAGGCCCATGCCAACATGACTGAAATCTTCACCATCCGCCGACAGCTGGACATCATGACAGAACGGCTTGACCTGGAAAAACAAAAATTGGCCGAAAAAACCGGGGGTGAGTTCCATTATCACGACGGACGTATGAAAAACGCCAGCGACAATATGGAGGCCAAGGTCAAACGCTGCGACCTGGTGCTTTGTCCGATAAACTGCAACAGCCACAACGCCTGCAGGAAAGTCAAGCAGTTGTGCAGCCGGCACAACAAACCCCTGAAAATACTGAGCAGCTCCAGCCTTTCCGCTGTCAGCCAGGCCCTGTTGGAACCGGACAGCACCGTGACCCTCAATTGATGCCATGTGCAAGCTCAAAACCAAATTCCGGATCGTCACAGGGATTTACATGCTGCAGCCCCTGCTCATCATGGTGGTCATCCTGGCCCACTCCTGTCCCCACACCCCGTAACCGACCATGGAGGTCATGGGCTGAAAAAAAGGGCCGCTCCCACCAGGCTGATGAAAACACCCCCTGACAGACCTGCCAGATGATACAGCCGGCCCGGTGAACGGCCCGGGGTTTTTCCGGCCAGGGAGCGCCGGGCCCAGAACGCAGCCCATCCAAAAGCGGTGGTGGTGACGGCCAGGCCCAGGGCCAGAAACACCATGGACAAAAGCCCGGGTATCAGCAGGTCCAGGGAGATGGAAAAAAACAGCAGCACGGCGGCCCCGGGGCAGGGGACCAGTCCCACTGCCAGGGCCAGGGCTGCCAGGCTGCCTTTTTCCGCTCCTTCCGGTCTGTCATGCCAGGGTCCTGGCCCGCGGCCCCGGCAAATTTTCATGCCGGACCGGCCCGCCAGAAACAGGCCCAACAGGCAGACCATTGCCGCACTGATTGTCTGCAGCTGTTTTCCGGCCTGATCCACCCCGCCCGGTCCGCCGGCGTTCAGGACAAAATAAAACAAGAGCACCAGGATTGTTGCGGAAAACACATGGAGAAAACCGATAAGGGTACCGGCCAGCACCCCCTGCCCCAGCGTGGCGTCCCGGGTCAGAAAATACGCTCCCATAAACACCTTGCCGTGTCCCGGCCCCAGGGCATGGATCACCCCGTAGGCAAAGGCCAGCCCCAGATAGACCCAGAACGCCGGCCCCAGGGGGTCCTGTTTGATCTCACGGGCAACATCCGCCGCCTTGTGCCGGATCAAAGCCTGCCATGCGACAATGGCTGCCAGGGCCCGACCGCCCGCCTGCAGAACCGGTTCCGGCAGGCAGTCCCCCGGCCGGAACCCGGTGTCCCTTTTTTCCTGCCGGGGACTGTCCGGAGGCAGGAACGGGTTGGCACCCGGAGCAACTGCCGGCAGCAGGCACAGGGCCGCCAGCACAATGAACCACAGACCCGTGCGTGTCATGGGGGACCGATGGTGATCCGCACCGCCGTGGGGATCAGCATGCCGTAGTAGAAACGGAACTCCGGCATCTTCCGGGGGGTGGTATCGATCCGCCAGGCTTCCTGGTCCCCTTTAAATTCGATTTTTTTCGGCGGAAACATGATCTGGGTGTAAAAGGTTTCATCATACACAGCAATGACAATCTCCCGGGGTTCCGGGATGTCCATGGCCAGGGGCACAAAAAAAGAATACACGGCCCGGCCGTTTTCGATCTCCACAAAAAAATCCTGCACCTGCGTCACCGGTATCTCCCGGCCCTGATACAATACCCGAGTAAAAAACCCGTAGTTTTCAAGATTTGAAAAGGTCTGTTCATACAAGGTGTTCAGCTCTGCCGCGTTGAAGCGGCCGTCTTTGTCAAGATCGAAATCCGCGATGATCCATGCGGAAAACAGGTCGTCAAAAGTCCAGTACTGGCGAAATCCGTTGATGCCCCGGTCATCCAGGTAAACCACCAGGCGGGTGTCGATGAATTCATGGGGATGGGCTGCAGCCTGTCCTGCCATACCCGCCCCCAGGCACAGGCATCCCACTGCCATGCACCACTGCCATACCATTCTGTTTTTCAACCCTTTCACCTCTCCCCCTGAGCCATCACGCCATGCAGGTTTAAAAGACCATACCAGGCCGGCGGTGTCAAGAACAAGTGTGGAGAAAACAATAGATGGTTGGTACTACCATATATGGAACTACAAAAATATTTAGAATTTCAATATTTTTGTAGTTAGAGCTCTTTTTTTTCATATAAACATTCCAGGTCGCACAGCAGAGGGGGAGAGATAGGCCACCATGATACACATCGATTCCGCAGCGGTGAGAATCGATCCGATCAGTTGAATTTCCAGCCGAATGCCTGCTTCAAAGTCTGCTGAAAAAAATTTATAAAAACCGCTTGACAAAAAACCCATGCCATGAAATATATGGCCCATATTTTTTTGTTAGTCTTGAATAACTTTGATAATAATATTGAAATTGTTATATATAAAAGTTATTGTTTTGATATCTTAACTAAATGATGGGAAGCATTATGACGCTTGACCAACTCACACCGGGAAGCAGTTGCACCATCACCGGGCTGTCCGCCGCAAACATGCTGGGGAAGCGCCTTCTGGATATGGGAATCTTTTCGGGCCTGACATTGCGGGTGATCCGCAACGCCCCCCTGGAAGATCCCATGCAGGTGGAGATCGAGGGATATTCCATCAGCCTGCGCCATGAAGAGGCCCGGTTCGTAGAGGTAGAGGCAGATGGGGACCGATAAGATCATCGTGGCCCTGGC
>JAABRW010000062.1 GCA_011390695.1 Desulfotignum sp. | reverse complement strand
ATTCCCCCGGTTTCATCCATGGCCTGTAATACAAACCGGTCATCCACCAGGTCCTGGACTGCGCGGCCGGAATCCAGTGCTGACAAAAATGCGGTATCTCCTTCCACCCGGGTGGTTTTCATCTGGTCGATGATGAACCGGGTGGCCGAGGGAAAGGGAAAAGGCTGAAAATCAATGCGCGGAACATCCCATTCAGGATGCACCAGACGGGCTGGATCCGGGGGCGCAAAAACCCTGCGCAGCACTTCCTGGGAGACCGGCAGATACCTTTCTCCGTCACGGCTTAAAAGATGGGCGGTTTCGTTGGGGTTTTTCCGGCACCAGGCCTGGGCCCGGACAATGGCATTCATGGCTTTTTGCACCACCACCGGGTGCTGGTCAATGAACGGCTGGGCCGCAACAATGACACAGCAGGGGTGGTTTTTCCAGATGTCTCCGGTATACCGCATGATCCTGGCATTGAACCGTTGCTCAGCCAGGGCATTGAAAGGGTCGGCCACGATAAAGGCATCCACTTTTTTTCCCAGAAGGGCTGTGGGCATGTCAGGAGGGGGCAAAATAAACAGATTGACTTCATGGGGGGCAAGGGGCGCTGACTGGGGCTGGATCACCGGGGTCAGGCCCTGTGTCTTCAACCCCAGTTGAAGCACCAGATTGTGCATGGAATACCAGGAGGGTACCGCCACCTGTTTTCCCCCAAGATCTGCAAAATTCCTGATGGCTGAATCCCCCCGCACGGTTACCGCACTGCCGTTGGTGTGGTCCCATGCCAGTACACGCACCGGCAGGTTTTGTTTGAACCGCATCCATACCGGAATGGGAAAAAGCATATGGGTGATATCAAATTTTCTGGCCAGAAAAGATTCAGTGAGTATGTTCCAGGATCTCACCATAACGGGACGTTCAACATCCAGCCCTTCCTGGGAAAAATATCCCAGTCCATGGGCTACCAGAAGGGGGGTTGCATCGGTGATGGGAAGATATCCCAGGCGCAGGGGCACCTGTTTTGCAATGACGGGGGACCTGAGTACGAGACCGGAACCGGCGGTTGCAGCGGTGTATAAAAATTGGCGCCGGGTCATGAAAGGCGGCAGGCTTTTGCTGGTAGGGCAGTCCATGTTACAACAAGGTCCTTTTGGCCAGGTAGGCGTTTTTAAACCGGTCCAGGATACTGTTCCGGATCTCCTTGAACCGGGGGTGATTTCTGTCTCTGGGATAGGTTTCGGTAACCGCGAATATGTCTGTGATATTGGCTGGATCTCCGGCCAGAAGAATGATTTTGTTGCCCAGGTAAATGGCCTCATCAATATCATGGGTCACAAAGACCGCTGTGAAATTTTCCGACAGCCACAGGTTCACCAGTTCTTCCTGGATATGGGCCTGGGTAAAGGTATCCAAAGAGGCAAATGGCTCATCCAGCAGCAGTACCCTGGGATGTCCCACCAAAGCCCTGGCCAGGCAGACCCGCTGGGCCATGCCCAAAGACAGCCGGCTGGGACGGGAATCGGCAAATCCGGCCAGACCCATGATTTCCAGAAACTGGTTGACCCGGTAATCCAGTTTTTTTGTATCCTTTCTTATTTTACAGCCATAGGCCACATTTTCCCACACAGTGAGCCAGGGCAGCAGGGCCGGCTGCTGGAAGAGCATGGACCGGGATGGATGGATCCCGGTTATGATGTCACCATTTGCCCGGATACAGCCTTTGGTCGGCAGTTCAAGACCGGCCAGAAGGTTGAGCAAAGTGGTTTTGCCACACCCGGATTCTCCCAGAATGATAACAAAATCACCAGGTGCAATGGCAAAGGAAATATCCTTTAAGACCACATGCCCGGGTTTTCCGTCATACGCATAGGTCTTGGTTATTTTTTCAATATCAATCTGCAATGCGTGCTTCCGTTAAGGCGGTTTGTGCCCGGGTTTTGTCCACAAATATGTTCAGATCAACTTTTCGGGGCAGAATTTTCATGGCATCAGCCATATAGGTCTGCATCATGTCAATGGCGGCAGTATCAGGCATCAGCTTTTCCGGGATAAAACTTATTCTGCTGCGGGTAAGCACAGATTGCATAAAGGCTTGATCCTGTGCAAGAAAGCCGGCAGCAAGGGCAGCCTTTTCCAATATGTTTTTGGTTTCCAGGTGTCGGGCAGCTGTAAAAAAAAGTTTCACCAGGGATTCGGCAATCTGAGGAGATGTTTGTAAAAAATGCCGGGTGGCCACAAAGCCGCAGCAGGGATGGTCTTTCCAGAGACTGTCTGAAATACAGACCGGATCAGCCTGATTCTGCTGAACTGCCAGGCTGCCAAAGGGTTCCGGTACCATGCACCCGCCGATGGCCATGTCATCAACCCCCATATCTTTTTCTGCCAGAAGCATTTTTGGCATAAGGTATGGGGGGACAATTTCCCAGGCAGCATCAGCAGCATTCTGGTCATGGGGGCCTAAAACCAGACCGGCATCGGCAAATAATTTGTGCAAAAGTATGGCCTGGATGGAAAATTGTTCTGGAATCAAAACCGATCTTCCCCTGAAGTCAGACAGAGAATGGATTCCGATTTTCCGGTTTTTGACCATGAGACTGCCGGATCTGTGAACAAACATGAGAAACCGGATGTCCATGCCTGAGGCAAACAGTTCCAGGGCAAGGGGAGTGGGGATAAATGCGCCCTGAATGGTCCCGTTTCCCAATTTGTCACAGACCTCATCCCAGGTGTTCATGGGGACCGGAACAAGCCGCCAGGGCGAGCGATCATCCCCCCCGGGGTGATCTGCAGCAGCCATGCCCAAAAGCAGGTGGTCCACAATTTTTAAATGCCCGATACAGATGTCTGGAAAATGGTTACCCATTACTGCCCCTTGTAAGGTGCCCTGGTATAGCTGTGGTATAAGCCGGTGTTGTCTGCCTGCAATGTAAGGTTTCTTCATACCACAGCCTTTATTTATTGGCAAGCACCGGCTTTAGATGTTATATACTGAAAGACAGGGCAAAGAAAAAGGATATGGACAACAATTCTGAAAAACTGGTTACCCGGGATTATTTTCTCAAGCCCGGATATATTTATCTGCCGGAAAAACCCACGGTTATTTCAACGGTTCTGGGATCATCTGTCTCAGTGAGCCTCTATGATAAAAAACGCAAAACCGGGGGAATGAACCATTTTTTGTTTCCGATTGCTGAAAGCCGGGAAAAAACCACTGCCATATACGGCAATATCGCCGTGATTACCCTGGTCCGGATGATGATCCAGAAAGGCTCAGATCCCGATCACCTGGAAGCCCAGATTTTCGGCGGGGCCAATAACACAGATGTGTGCACCCATGATGTGGGAAAACAAAATTACCTTATCGCCAAAGATATGCTGAGGCAAAAACAAATCCGCATCGTATCAGAGGATGTCGGCGGAGAGCTGGGGCGTAAAATTGTTTTCAACACCCTGACCTGTGAAATCCTGACCCTGAAAGTGGAGCGCCTTCGGGAGTCTGACTGGTATCCCTACCAGGGGGACAGGTAAACCGGTTCTTACAGCCGTCCTCCCTGGATGATGGCAACCAGGAGCCATATCCCCATGACAGCTGCAGCCACAAACCCTGCGATGCCGATGACAGACACCCCGAATACCATGGGCGGCACTTCGGAATTGATTACAATGGCAGATCCCAGGATCAGGGCGGCAATGATGATGGAAAAAGAGATGCGGTTACTGGTCTGGTCCTGGTGGACCATCAGCTTGTCCAGTCCCTGGATATCGATGGCGATTTTCAGTTTTCCCTGTTTCACCAGACGCAGAATTTCCATGGTATCAGCCGGCAGCTGCTGAAACAGCCTGAATGATTCCCTGGCAATATTCATGACATTTTCAGCAATTTTTCCCGGTGCCATCTGCATATATTTGGCAGCGGTTACATAGGGAACCGCATGGCCGAGCATGTTGAAATCCGGATCCAGTTTTCTGGCCACATCTTCAATGGAGACAAAGGCTTTCATCATTAAAAACAGATCCGGGGGAATCCGCAGACCGTGGGCCGCACACAGCTCCAGAAGCTGGTTCACCATCTTGCTGGTTCTGATATCTTTTAATGATCTGGTCAGGTGAACAGACACGAACAGGGAAATTTCTTTTTCCAGAAGCCCCATATCCGGCCGGGTTTCATAGTGGCACAAGTCACACAAAAGCCGGGCCGAAAGTTTGGCATTGCTTGTGGCCACCGCATGGATGATGTCCACGAACAATTCCCGGGTGGTCTGGTCCAGAAATCCGGTCATCCCGAAATCCACCGGACAGATGCGGTTGTTGTCCAGAATAAAGATATTGCCCGGATGGGGATCTGCATGGAAGAATCCATGTTCAAATACCTGTTTCAGGATAAAGTCGGCCCCCCGCCGGGTAATCCGCTTTCTGTCCAGACCGGCCCGGTCAATGGCATCGATATCACTGGCCTTTATCCCGTCGATGAATTCCATGGTCAATACCCGTTCAGAAGATTCAGCAGAATACACCGTGGGAATATGGATGGTTCTGTCAGACAGGAACTGGGCTGCCATCCGTTCCATGTTCGCCGCTTCAATGGTGTAGTCCAGTTCCTTTTCCAGGGTTTTGGCAAACTCTTCCACAATCTTCACCGGCCGGTAAAACGCCATCTCCTGGATATTTCTCTCCATGATACCGGCCAGATGAAGGATGATTTCCAGATCGGCTTCAATGGTTTTGCGGATGCCGGGGCGCTGGATTTTTACGGCAAGCCGGTCCTCACCGGTGACAGATGCCCGGTGCACCTGGCCGATGGAGGCGGAGGCAAAAGGGGTTTCATCCATGAAAAGGAAAATTTCCTCAAGGGGCCTGCCGAATTCAGCTGCAATGGTTTTTTTGACCAGGTCAAATGCAAAAGGGGGGATCTCATCCTGAAGTTTGGACAATTCGGCAATGAGGTCCATGGGCACCAGATCCGGCCGGGAAGACAGGACCTGGCCCATTTTGACGAAGGTGGGGCCAAGTTCCTCCAGGGCCATGCGGATCCGCTGGTTCCTGGATAATCTTTCCACCCGTTCATGGGGCCGGGAAAAAGGAATCAGTTTCAGGCCGGATTCAATATAGCGGTCAATGTTCATGGCATCCAGGATATTGTCAAATCCATATTTGAGGATGATGCCGATGATCTGCTGGTACCGGAGCAGGTGCCGGTACCGCTTGCCCACTTTGCCGATTTTTTTAATGCTGAGCATGAAATGGCCGGTCAGGTTTTGGTTTCTATCTGCTTGACCAGGTCATCTATCCTTTTGTTCAAGGCCTGAATATCCGAACTGGTGGGAAGGTCCAGCCTTTTGAGGATCTCTTCCACCGTCTTTTCCATGCGCTTGTCCAGGTTGGATCTGGCTTCTTCATATCTTTGCTGGCATTCTTCCAAGAATTCTCTGGCTTCAGCCTGGTTCATCTGAGTAGATTTGGCAAATTCTTCTGCCAGTTCCCTGATTTCACTCTTGGACCGCAGCGCCATGCCAACACCGGTGAGCAGACTCTTTTTGACATATTCGAACATGGGACCTCCTGTTTATTTGAAAGCCATCAGCTTTCATATTTCGTTGTGCCCGCCATGGCATGGGTGTTATTTGGAGCCAAACGAGACGTCCTGTATATCTTCCACACAGGAATCACCTTCCAGAATGGCATCCATCTTGCCGTAGGTGGCCGGTAAAAGTGTGTTAATGAAAAATCTGGCGGTTGCCATTTGGCCGGCATAAAACGCCGCATCCTTGTTTTTGGCAGCTTTTTGGGCCACTGCATCCCTGTCCAGGCTGCCCGCTTTTTTGGCCAGTTTGGGTGCGGCGATGCC
>JAABRW010000061.1 GCA_011390695.1 Desulfotignum sp. | reverse complement strand
TCCGTGCACAAAGAAAAGGGGCGGCCATGACGATTTTACTGGTGGACAAGGATGCTGCCGCAAACCTGATTCTGGCAGATATGCTTGACAAAAAAGGGTATGCCTGTCTCCGGGCAGCTGATGCCGCAAAGGCCCTGTCTCTGGCAAAACAACATGATATCCGCGTTGTCGTATACATGCGCCAGGCATCTGACACAGCCGGCCTTGATCTTTGCAACAGCATCCGCAGGCTGGAAAAAGGCCATTATATCTATTTCATCATGGGTACCTCAAAGGACAATAAAACAGAAAAAATACAAGGCCTTGCACAGGGTATTGATGCCTTTGTAACCACCCCTGTGGATCATGAAAAAATGGCGGCACTGGTGCAGGTGGGCATGCGGATATCAGGATTTTCCATGACAAAACCCCTGAAAAGGGATCTCCCCGGCAAACCAGATGTTTCAGCATATGATATCCCTTTTGCCAGAATCGCGCTGGAGAAACATTTTGTCACAAAAGAGCAGCTGGCAAAGGCGTTTTCATCCCAGAAAAAAGCGCAGCTGGCCGCCGGCAGAAATGATGACCAGAAAACCGTGGACCCCCGGCTTTCCAAAAAAACGGCTGATATCCTTGTGGCCCAGGGGGCGATCACAGAAGAACAGCGGGACATGATCCGCCGTGAAATGGAAAAAAACCGGGACATTGTTTCCAAAACGCCGGAACAGACAGACGTTTCAGGCCAATCCCCGGAACAGGCAGATATGTCAGACCATTCCCCGTTTCAGGTGCAGATCTCCAGCGACAGGATGGAGGCCCGGCTGGTTGTAAACAATGCATTTCTGGACCGCATCACCCCGGATGCCATTGCAAAGGCCTTGGCAAAAGAAGATATCCAGTTCGGGGTGGCAGATCTTGAAAAACAGATTTCCTACCTGAAAGCAGCCCTCAAGGAAACCGTGTCATTTGTTGCTGCCAGGGGCCGGCCCCCTGTACCGGGCACAGATGCCTTTATTTCTTATCATTTTGATACAGACTATTTAAAGCCCGGAAAAATCGATGCTGAAGGCAAAATGGACTACAGGGAACGCGGAAGCATACCCAAAGTTGCGGCCGGGGACCTGCTTGCAACCAAAATCCCATTGAAAACAGGAGAGCCGGGCATAGATATTTTCAATAACCCTATCCCGGCGCCGGAAATAAGGGATGTTGTGCTTCAGTGTGGACAGGGAGCACAACTTTCTGAAGACGGCATAAAAGCCCATGCCCAGATAGATGGCCAGCCCCATGTGGCGGTGGGCGGAGCTGTCTGTGTCTTTGCAGAACTGACCATTGACGGTGATGTGAATTTTACCACCGGAAATATCGATTTTGACGGCAATGTGATTGTGAAGGGCAGTGTCTTGAACGGATTTTCGGTAAGATGCGGCAACCTTTTTGCAAAAGAGATCAGCGGGGCTGCCATTTTCGCATTGGGTGATGTTGTTGTTTCCGAAGGCATCAGCAATGCGGATATCAAAACCGAAGGTGATGTGAAAGCCCGATTCGTTACCGGCTCCAATATAAAAACCTTTGGCAGCGTTATGGTTGACAAAGAAATCATTGATTCAAAAATCCGTTCCAGTGCAAAATTTTTATCTGAACGGTGCACCATCATTTCATCTTTTGTCTCTGCCAAAATGGGAGTTGAAGCAAAACAGATCGGCACGGATGTTTCCAGTGCCTGCCGCATCCAGGCGGGATTGGATAAAAATGTCAAAAAACGCATCCAGGCCTTTGACCATGTCATGAACGACAAAAAAAAGATCCTGGAAACCGTTCAGAAACGGTATGAAAAACAATCAAAAAAACAAAGGGCCATCCATCGGAAAATTTTTGAGCTGGCCCAGGAACAGGAGCGTCTGGCATCAGATGCAGGGGCTGCGGAAGCCCTGGCCAGGGAACTGGATCTGCACTTCATGGACCAGGAAATACTTGAAGAGCAGATTGCACAGGATCTGGCAGCCATTGAAGCATTTATAGCAGAAATTGAAACCATCGGCGAAGAAAAAGAGGCTATCCTGCTGTGGTCCAGGGAAGAAAAAGGAGACCCGGTTATCAAAATCAGCGGTCCCATCACTCAGGGCACAAAACTGTTCGGGGTTCACGCCTCTTTTATCCCCAAAGAAACCATCCGCAATGTCGCCATAAGGGAAATAAAAGATCCGGAAACCGATGCCTGGCAGATGGTGATGCAGTAAAGTGATGCCATCGGCCGGCAAAATTTGCATTGCATATTATCTGCCTGAAATTATAAGAAAGATGAACAATGAACCGGATTGATCTGGAAAAGCACAATGAAAAAATGGAGCAGGATCTGATCAAACGCAAAACAGACATTCAGTGCACAGAAGAAAAATTGCAGCGGTTGAAAGAAAATTTTGCCAGGGCTTTTAAAGCCTGTCCCGCTGCACTGGCCATCACCCGCATGGCAGATGGAAAATTTCTGGAGATAAATACGGCATATATCCAGATCATGGGATATGAACCCCATGAAACGTTGGGCCGCACCACTACTGAAATGGATATTTATGTCAACCCCAGGGAGCGGAATCTTCTGATGCAGCAATTGCAGGACCAGGGCTGTGTTCGGGACTACGAATTACAGGTGCGAAACAAATCAGGTGACATCCGGACCCTCCTGGTGAGCATGGAACCTATCGCCTATGGCAAAGAACCAACACTGATTTGGGCATTTGTCGATCTCACGGAACTGAAACAGAAGACGGCTGAACTGGAAGATATCAACACGGCATTGAACGTCATGCTCAAAAAACGGGAACAGGACAACCAGATGCTGGAAGAAATGCTCAGACAAAAGATAGCCTCCGGTCTATTAGTTCATTAAAATGTATGTCCGAAACATTCTTTGTGTCAGACTCCATTGATAGCAGCCCAATATTTAAAACCGCTGTCTGGACTTTTGCCGTGATACTCTGATATATAACAGTCCAAAAAAGGACGGATCTTTTTGATTCCGCCGGACATCGGCGCAAAGGGGAACCGGGAACCCATGGAATTTCAGCGGCAGAAGCTCAGCAGGCGGGTGGTGAATGACCTGAAGAAACGGTCTACAGCCGGCGTGTTTTTTTACATACTTGTACCGCCGATTCTGTTTTTCACTGATAATTATCTGTATCGGCACTTGACCGAGAGTCTGATTTTTCTGGGTGTCTTCTCTTTTATCTGCCTGTTCCGTCTTGGCCATGTATTTGTTTCCAGAAAAATGCCGGACCAGTGGGAATCCCTGAATAACAAGGTATTTATTGCCAGTCTGCTGCTGACGGCGCTGCTGTGGGGACTGGGGTCGGCATATTTTTTGGGTCAGAGCGGCGAACAGGCCATGCACACCATCATGCTCATCTGCACGGTGGGATTCTGCGCCGGCGGGGTCATGTCTTTCATGCCCCTGCTGTATCTGGCCGTGGCATACAATCTATTGATGTTGATGCCTGCAACCGGCGCAATTTTTTTCAAAGGAAACCTGCATACGCTGGGATTTGCCATGATATTGTATTCCGTCTATCTGGTATTGATCACCCTGCGGGGCAATTCCGAGTACTGGAAAGCACTGGAAAATGAAAATCTGCTGGAAGAAAAATCCCGGGAACTGGAAAAGGCCAGCCGCACCGATGTGTTGACCGGTCTCTACAACCGCAGGCATTTTGATGAATTGTTCGAACTGGAATGGGGGCTGTCCAGCCGGAGAAAAACCCCGCTGACCCTGTTGATCTGTGATATCGATCATTTCAAGCAAGTCAATGATACCTATGGACACCAGGCCGGCGATGCCTATCTCAAACTCCTCAGCAACCATCTTCAAGAGGTTTTCCAGCGGGAAACCGATGTTGTGGCCCGGTACGGCGGAGAAGAATTTGTGGTGCTGCTGCCGGACAGTGATGCAGAACAGACCCGGCACCTTGCAGAACGGTTCAGAAAAAATATCGCTGAAGCAGTGCTGGAATACCAGGAGCAAACCATCCAGGCCACCATCAGCATAGGGATAAGTTCGTGTATTCCGGGATCTGATATGAGCAGGGACGCTTTTCTCACCCGGGCGGATAATGTTTTGTATGAAGCCAAAAATACAGGGCGTAACAAGACGGTTGTAGATACCAGATGAATCACCGGGTGGTTTGAACACCCGTTTTTTCCATCCGGATATGCCGGCAAAAAAAGGGACGGAACTCATCTTCCCGGTGGCTGACGTAAAGGATGGTGCCCAAATTCTCCCGGGCCACCTCTGCCAGAAAATCCAATATGGCAGAGCGGTTCAGCTCATCCAGTCCCTGGGTGGGCTCATCCAGTACCAGCAGACGCGGGGTTTTGATCAGGGCCCGGGCAATGAGCACCAGACGCTGGTCTGCATGGCCCAGGTCCCGGAAGGCTGTGGCAGCCGCCTGGTTCAGGCCTACCCGCTCCAGCCACTCCATGGCCAGGTGTTTCTGGACCGGTGTGATCCGGGTGTAAAGGCCGATGGTATCGAACAGCCCTGACAGGATACAGGCCAGTACACTGCCGGAAACCCGGAAGTTTCTGTGCAGATCCGACCCCATGATGCCCATGTTCTGTTTCACGTCCCAGATGGATTCTCCTGTTCCCCGCCGGACCCCGAAGATGGTTAAATCATTGGTGTAACAGGCGGGGTGATCACCGGTAATTACCTGGAGCAATGTGGATTTGCCGCTGCCGTTGGGCCCGGTGACCAAGGTATGGTCTCCCTGGTTCATCACCAGATCCAGGTTCGTGAAAACAGGCTGTCCCTGGTATCCTGCACAGCCCTTGTAAAGCTGGATCAGGCAGTCATTGCCCGGTTTTTCAGAATCCTGGTTTTGTGTTTTGTCCAGATCCTGCACCCTGGCTGTAAAATCGGCTCCGGCCGGGCTGGTGCGGATGGTGGCAAGCACCTTTTCTGCAGGCCCCTGTTCCTTGAGGCTTCCGTTGGCAACGATTGCCAGATGGGTGGTCCAGGAGGGGATATCTGCCTGGTTGTGAACAAAAAGCAAAAGCTGGATTTTTTGAGAGAACAGGTGAAACAGGGCCTTGTCCAGTTCTCTGCAGCTGTCCGGATCAAGTCCTTCAAACGGGGCCTGGACCACCAGGCAGGAGACACCTGTGGTGATCTGAGAAAGGATCATCAATTTTCTGGCCTGGCCCGAAGAAAGCTGGCGATAGCCCTGGTCCAGGCAGTCAGTCATGCCCAGGGCCTGGATCAGGCGGGTATAACGGTGGGCATCTTTCAAAAAATCGCGTGCCGGGGTTCCCGGATCCAGACGGTCCAGAAAATCGGTCTGATCTTTTTTCAGTTCTGCTTCATAAATTTTCTGCTGGTCTTTAAAGGAAACCACCCCCGGTTTTTCAGGTATTTTCAGTGTATCCGCCGCAGCGTCAATTTTTTGTTCTGATACAAGGCTGAAAAAATCATCAATACCGGAGCGGTTGGTTCCCCAGATGCACCAGGCCTGGCCGGGCAGGGCCTCAAACCGGCTGATATACAAATTTTTTGTTCTGGCATTGATAATTTTCATGCTCCCCATTGAAACAGGAACCAGCCCTGATGACAAGGCAAAATCACGGCACACAAAGATTTCATCTTGTTGCCGCAATATGGTATAACCCCCCCGGGAAAGGTGACAAAAGCCATATGAGACATAGGAGGCAAAAAAATTACCATGAACAGTGTTTGCGGAAAACGGATTTATGTGGATATGGATGATGTACTGTCCAGGACAACCGACACCTATACACAAATTGTTGCACAGGAGTTCGGCAAGAAGGCCCGGTTTGAGGACCTGGTCTCTTTTGATCTGAAAAAATCTTTTGGCCTGACCGACACGGAATTTCACCATTTTTTCGACCTGGTGCATCAGCCGGAAGTGCTTTTGTCCTATGAACCGGTGGCAGGGGCCT
>JAABRW010000060.1 GCA_011390695.1 Desulfotignum sp. | reverse complement strand
GGGAATTTCAGGGGATAGCCGGCCAGAAGGTTCTGTGGAGATCCATGGCTTTTTTCAGTTCCGGCACGGTGCCGGGTTTTTCCGGGGTCATCCGGCGGATTTTTTCCGGGCTGAGGGTGGGCAGGTCCGCCAGTTCCTGGAGCACCCGCAGCCCGCATTCGCGAATGCCCCTGATGCTGTATCCGCCTTCCAGCACAAAGATGATCCGTCCGCTGCAGACCTTTTTTGCCAGCTGCTTGAGCATGTGGGTCATCAGGGCATACCCGTCCGGGGTGACATTCATCTGTCCCAGCGGATCCTGGGCATAGAGATCAAACCCTAAGGCCACCAGGATCATGTCCGGTTGAAACTGTATGGCCACCGGGGTTAACAGAAAATGGAGGACAGCGGCATAATCCCTGTCTTCCCTGCCTTTTGTCAGCGGTACATTGATGGTGAACCCTTTTCCTGCACCGGTTCCGATTTCCGCCAGTTTTCCGGTGCCCGGATAGCAGGGAAACTGGTGGGCGGAAAAATAAAGCACTTCCGGACTGTCATAAAACGCTTTCTGGATGCCGTTGCCATGGTGAATATCCAAATCCACAATCAGGATCTTTTTGGCGCTGTACCGGTGTTTGAGATAAACCGCCCCCAACGCCACGTTGTTGAACAGGCAGAACCCCATGGCCCGGCCGGGTTCCGCATGATGGCCAGGGGGACGGATGCAGGCGATGCCGCTGCGGTGCAGGGAATCTTTGTAAACGGCATCGATAAGATTGAACACACTGCCGGCGGCCAGTCTGGCCACGGCATAGGACTGGGGTGTGGTCTGGGTGTCCGGATCCAGGTAGGTCAGTTTTTTTCCAGTGGTTTCAGCAATTTTGACAATGTATTCCGGCAGGTGAATCCAGGCCAGTTCCTGCTCGGTGGCGGCCCGGGGCTGGACCGGGATGACCCGGTCTGGAAATGGTTCCCGGGTCAGTATGGATGCCAGTGCCCGGGTCCGTTTGCGGTTTTCCATATGAAAGATGCCTTCCAGGTGCTGGTCAAACACCGGATCACTGACCACCCAGATCATGCTGGCCCCTTTCACCAGTATGTGTCTGGACCGGTCGGCATCATCCTGTGCCAGAACCTGCAGCAGCATACCGGCTTCAGGTATACGGCGGCTGTCCCGGTCGATCAGGTCCTGGACTATCGCTGACAGAGTTTTGTTTTTGTTTCCCTGGTTACAGCTTGAAACCGCCAGGACGGCGACTTTGCGTTTTGGATCATCGGCCGGGGTGGATTTTTTCAGGCAGGCTATTTGCCGTTGGATGCACTGGGTCACTGCGGCCTGCAACCGGACAGGCAGTGTTTCACAATTCATGGCCATGCCGACAATATACAACAGCAGCTTATCTTTGGGCTGTTTGAGAAGATACCCATAAGGAGGCCGGAAATCAAACCCGATGGCTTCATAAAATCGCTCTGCCCCGATTTCCGCATCCAGAATGATTTCCGATGCCCGGGAAAAACAGCTTTTCCACAACAGCCACGCCCCGGCCATCAGAAAGGTGCCGGTTCCCCGGATCCTGGGATAATCAAGCGTCTGTTCATCCAGGGGGAGCCCGTTGACCGTGGCCACATAATGGATTTCCAGCCCGGTGTAGAATAGCCGCTTTTTTTCCTTCAGATACATCATTCCGGTGATTTTTCCCTGGCTGACAGCAGCAAAAAGCCGGTGGGATGCGCCGGTGACAAACAGCTCCAGCACAAACCGTAAATGAAAAAATTCCAGATTCAGCTGTGCCAGCTGGTTCAGCGCAGGCAATGAAAAGGGAAACAAAATAAAATGGCAGTCAACGGATTGCTGCATTTCAATGAAATACAGCTGTTCCTTTAAAGAAAGCGGCATTCCAAAGCTGGCTGGGGGTTCCTGTAACATCTGCTGCAGGGTTTCAAGCCGGGTATTCAGGATATTTTCGAGGTCTGTGCCACTGCCGGCGGCAGTGATTTTTTTTTTGAGTCTGGAAATAGCGCTGGTGAGTTCAAAATTTACCAGACAGAAGATGCCGGCCATCTGAATCTGCCTGGCTGCGGCAAAAAAGTTCGCAGGAGAGGGGGCCTCTTTGATCCGATGCTTTTCAGCCGCTTCCCCGTATTTGAGCACCAGCCTTCCTTCCAACGGGGCAATGCCATGATTGAAATAACTCACATTCCGGACAAAAACCAGCTCATTTTCAAACAGAAAACAGGGATCAACGCCAAAGCTGCCGGCATCTATCGGAATCCGGATGCGGCCGGCAGCCAGCAGCTCGGAAAGGGCGTACCCGATTTCCGGGTCCTGGCGGGAAATATTTTCAACGGCATACGCCAGATCTTGATTCTGGATCATAATTCTTTTAAAAAAGACTGGGGGGTCTGGTGAGATGATCTGTCGATCCGATACGGCAGCGTGATCATCAGTTTGAGCCCGGTGTTTGTCTCATCTGCATCGACCCACCCCTTTACCCTGTCTGCATGATAGATGCACAGCGCCAGCCATGGGCCGGGCTCCTGGCCCTGTAGCGCATAGGCTGGGTCAGCAAGCCGAGCCAGCACATGCTTGTCAAAATGACGGCTGGGGTAAACCGCCGTTATTTGAATGCCGTTTGATCCGGATTGGGTGGTTATGGTCAGACGGTTGTTCTGGATGATATCGGACACTGCGGTGAGAAACAGGTTCTGGAAGATCTGGTACACCCGGGAAAAATTGCTGCGGATCGTGGGTGGATTTTCTTCCAGCTCCAGAATGATGCAGGCCTTTTTTTCCCGGAACTGGGGAGCGAAGATTTCCAGAATGTCTGTTATCATTCCATTGACTTGGATATCCTGAATAATCCAGTGATTCCCCGGAGTTCTTGTGATGACCAGCAATTTGTCAATGGAAGTGAAGGCTTCTGCAGCCCCTGTCTTGATATTCTCCAAGCTCTGAACTGCATCCCGCAGGTTGTCCTGGCGGATCAACTCCAGGGCCAGTGATGTTGAGCTTTCCATATTGATCAGATCGTCTTTGAAATGTGCCAGAAAATCTCTTGTCAGTTTGGTGGCCGCAGCCATGCGGCTCATTTTCAGCAGCTGCTGGTCCAGCAGCTGGATGTGGTGCATTTTTTTCCCCAGCCGCAGGGAAAGTGCCCTGAGATGATAGACCAGTGCGGCAGCACCGGCCAGCACCCCGGCTGCCAGCAGTATCAGGCCGAAAATCGGAGATGAACTCCGGTACAGTATCCACAGGGCCAGACCGGCAAACACACCTGCGGCCGGTACCAGGGAAATGCATACTGTGGAAATCCATGCCTGCCTGTGGAGCGGATAGGGGCTTTGGACCGGGCCGGAGACATGTTTATGCATTTTCATCTTCCTGTTCCCTGTTTTCATGGGTCGTCGATATATGATACAGGATGTCTTTCAGCAGGATGATTCCCATAAACCGGTGGTCTGCCATCACCGGCAGACAGCGGATGTGGTTGTCGATCATTTTTTGCGCCACCTGGTGAAGCGGTTCATCCGGGTGGGCTGATATGTCTGCCGGCGGTTCCATGGCATCTGACACCTTTTTTTCGGACAGCCACCAGGGATTTCTGACCAGGTCGGACCAGCGGATATATCGTTCCGGATACACCCTTTCCGCCTCCCGGACAAGCCCGTTTCGTGATACCACTCCTCTCAACCGGTCCTTGTTGTCGGTTACGTGCAGTTCATCACGCAAGCCTGTAATGCCCATGACATTGAATATGTCCAGCGCTTTTGTCAAATCATCCGTGATATCCAGCGGGATAAACGCTGCATTGGTGATCTCTTTGACCATGCGCCTGGGCCACAGCACCGGGCGGCGCTGGATCTGTTTTGCTGCTGCCGCCTGCAGGATTTTTTCCGATAAAATATCCATATCACACGGTTTGAACAAATAGTCAAATGCCCCTTCACGGATGGCCATAATACCGGTTTCCACATCTGCATCACCCGTGAGAATGATCACAGGTGTTTCCGGATCCAGCTGTTTCATCGCCAGCAGGGTTTCGATCCCGTCCATTTCCGGCATGCGGATGTCCAGCACCACCACATCCGGCCGGGTTTCATTCATCAGTTCAAGGGCATCCAGCCCATTGTGTGCCACAGAGACGTCAAAGCGGCTGTTGTCCAGCAGCCGGGAAACATTCTGGGCAAACCGGACCTCGTCATCAACCATCAGTACCTGAATTTTTTTTTTCATACGATCTCCTGCTCCTGGAATGTCAGATCAGCTGCACACAAAACCCGATCAATCCCATTAAGGAACCGGCCCAGATGGTATGGGACCAGGGGCCCTTGCGGACAGGCTGAAAAGTCACTGGCGCGATTTTTTGTTTTCCGGCAGTCTGCGAATGCCTTGTGGCGGCTCTATCGACTTTTATCCGGTTGAACATATTATAAACCCAGTTCCAGCTTATGGAAACCAGAAATATGAGAAAAAGCCCTGCCAGCAGATGACCGGGGCCAATATTGCTGCCTGCCAGAGCAGCACTGATTTTTTCCGGATTGAGCGGCCCTTCCAGGGTACCGAAAAATCCCAGGTAATACAGTCCGATGGACCCTCCCAGAGACACCAGGGTCACCAACAGCCGCGTTACCTGTTGTCGGATAAGCCGGTTGTCGTCATTGCATGGATAATTGCCTGCATGTTTCCTGTATTCATTCATTGTTTCTCTCCTTTGTCGATTGCTGTAAAATCTGGTCGGGCTTGTTTGCCGGTTGCATCCGGTGTTCTCTCACTGAATGGTCAGGCCGGAAATGATCCGTAATTTCCGGCCTGACACTGGGGACTGTCTGTGCTGCCATCAGGTGCCCGTTTGATGGCGGCTGACAGCCCCGGGCCCCGGGTCAGGAGGGAATTACATGATCCCCAGAGCCTTGCTCAGAGACGGCCAGAGTTTCCAGATACAGATGACTGCGATGACCAGGCAGTATACCGGAACAGTGTAAGTCCAGAATTTTTGGGGAAACACCCGGGTAGCATAGGGGGCCAGAACACCGCCGCCGATGGCCGTGATCATCATGGTGGGCAGCAGAAGAAAGTCAATTTTCATGCCACCCCCCAGCATGGTGAACCAGAGAATGGCGGCCACGGTACTGACAGTCCCTTCACAGATAGCGGTCACGGCCAGCTGGGATTTAACGGGAACACCTGAAAGCAATCCCCCGACAGTGATCACCGGACCATATCCGCCGCCGCCGATCCCTTTGTTGAAACCCGCCAGAAAGGCGAAAAATCCCATTCGTTTGAATCGATAGGGCCTTTTTGTGCCCTTGTGCTGTTGATACGCCTGGTATAATGCAATAGCTCCCATACCTACCAGCAGGATCACGACATAGAGCCTGATCCAGACTTTTGCGGTTTTGAATATGCCATAGACCCCAATGATTGAAGTAATAACTGCTGCTACGCCCAGAATGGAAATCAGCAGCCACAATTTAATGGTTTCCGACATGGGGTTCCATTTCCACTCCACATTTTCAAACTCCCGGTGCAGAAACGCACCGATCAGGCCGGCGGAAGCCTGCTGGATCATGATGACCGGCACCACCTGCAAGGGGGTAAACCCCAGAGACATGAGCACCGGACTCATGACCGTGCCGAATCCCATGCCGGCCGAGGCATCCATGAATTCAAAAAACAAACCCACAAGCACCACATACCAGATAATATGCCACTGGTTGGTACCCACCAGTCCGTGGGCAATATTATACCCTGATTCAGATGCCCGCCAGGTCGCTTCAAATGGATTGCCGGCCAGCCAGCAGCCGATCAGAAACATGACGAACAAGGGGATGATTCCCAAAAGAAATCCAATGATTTGCCGCTTTCCAGGTATCAATCGTTCCAAGATGGTTTTTTTGGTGGCTTCAAGTTCCTCCTGGATTTCAAATCCGGTTCTTCTTGCTTTCTCGTTTGCACTCATTATGGCCTCCTTACA
>JAABRW010000059.1 GCA_011390695.1 Desulfotignum sp. | reverse complement strand
AAATGATGGGACGTTCTGCCAGTTTTTCCTTTCCGCCGGCGATCATGGCGGCCAGCTCCATGACCTGGTGAAGCCCCTCCTCGTTGTTTACCCCGGACATGACATGCTTGCCGGACGCGGACAGACAGGCATAGTACATGTTGATGTCATAGTCTTTTTCATCGATATCCGTGGGGATGCACGGCCGCACCAGAAAGTGGATGTTTTTGAGCTGGTCCACCAGGCAGGATACTTTGTGCAGGTCATCCAGGGTGGTGGCCCGGACCTCACCGGTGTCCGGATCCAGAATTTTGATGGCAGCCCCCCCGGTTCCCAGGTGGACCCGGTCTTCGGTCAAGTGAAGATCATTTTCAGGGTTCTGCCCGCAGAGGATCACTTTTTCGGGGGCTTTTTCCACGGATGCGGCAACCAGGTCCCGGGGAAGCATGATCCGTTTTTTTTCCCGATTCACTGCGGCCCCGTTTTTTTCCAGCATATCCACTGTTTTTTCCAGCCCGGATTCATAGGTGACCCCGGTCTTTTCCAGAATGGTCAATGCAGCGTTGTGCACGGTGTCAATCTGCTGTGCAGAAAGCGGCTGGTACTGGCCGCCCTGCGTTCCCATTAAATTCATATCTTTCTCCTTGGGATGTTTTTTTGTGTGATTTTTGTTTTCCTGTCCGACAGGTTATGGACAATTTGGTTTATTTTATGGCATGGACCGGACCGGGTGTCAAGCATAGCGTAACAAAAGCTGTCTTGTTTTAATATATTGTGCATTTTGATACTTTTTGTTACAAAAACAAGGCCGCAAACCAGACAATGGTTGACACCAATCCACAGACATGTAAAAAAACCTGGAAAATTTTTGAAATGGACACAAAATGACAAAAAAGCCCGGCTTTCTGCAAACCACCATCCATGAAAAATACGGTGCCCTGACTGCCAAAGGCAGGCGCCTGGCAGACTTTGTTTTGTCCAGTCCGGACAAGGCGGTCTTCATGACCACCAGGCAGCTGGCAGCAGCAGCAGGCACCAGTGAGGCAACCGTGGTCCGGTTTGTGCGGCAGCTGGGGTTTGAGAACTATGCTGTTTTCATCAACACCCTGCGGGATTTCATTGACCGGGACCTCACTCTTGTGGAGCGCGGAAGAATGCGGCATCTGGTGGCCGGCAGTGAAGATGCGGAACTGGACCGCCTTATCAACCAGGATATCCGAAACATCAGGGCCATGCACAAAAATATTGACCCTGCAGTGGTGCAGGCCGTACGCAGTGCATTGAAATCCGCACCGGCCGTGTATGTCATAGGTTCCAGGCTGTCTTATTCATCAGCCCACTACATGGGCTGGACCATGGCAAAGATCAGGTCCAACGTGTGTATCCTCAACGGCAGTGACAGAACCAGCATGGATCAGATGATTTTTGCCCCGCCGGGTGCTGTGGTGGTGGTCATTGCCACCTCCCGCTATCCCAATGAACTTATCCGGCTGGGTAAAATTCCCCGGCGCCAGGGTCTGTGCCAGATCCTGATCACGGACAGTGCTGCCTGCCCCCTGGTCCAGTTCAGTGACCATGTCCTGATCATCCCCCAGAAAAGTATCCCGTTTCTGGGAACACCCGTGTCCATGATCAGCCTGATCCATTATCTGCTCCATACCCTGGCCTCGGATATGGGGGACCGGCTGAAACATCACCAGGCAAAACTGGACCAGGCCTATCTGGAAAATGACATCTGGTTTAACTGAAAGGATTGTATTGCATATGAAACCATCGTGTACCATCATTTTCGAGCCTTTTGGCCGGCGGGTAACGGTGCCGGCCGGGACCACCCTGTTTCAAGCCGCCCTTTCCAAAGGGATACTGCTGCGATCCGACTGCGGAGAAAAAGGCACCTGCGGCAAATGCCGGGTGGTTGTGAGCCATCCGGAACGGCTGTCTCCGCGAACCCGGCAGGAACAAAAACTGCTGAAGAAAAAAACGCCGGATTACCGGCTGTCCTGCCAGGCCCGTGTATTGGAAGGGCCGCTGCAGGTTACTGTACCCGAAACCCTGGTCCTGGGAAATGAGGTATTCGGCAAAACCGGGGTTAAAGGGCCATTTTCCGTTAATCCGGCAGTGCGCCGCTTTCCCCTTGCAGCAGCCGATATCAAGGCGGCTGCCGGCAAAGACATATTGAGCCATGCAGAAAAAATCTGCCGGGCGGTGACAGCAAAATTTTCACACAAAATTCGGTTCAGTGCCCGGTTTCCTCTGGCACAACTTTCTGATCCTCATACGTATGACAAAGATCTTACCGTGGTTTTTCAGGAGGATGGCGCTGTAACAACAGTCTATAAAGGTCTGCATCCAAACGGCCTGGGGCTGGCCTTTGATATCGGCACCACCACCATTGCCGCTTATCTGTGTGATATGGCAGAAGGTAAAATTCTGACAGCCAAAGCCATGGTCAACCCCCAGCGGCGGTATGGAGAAGACGTGATCTCCAGGATTGCAGCCGCCAGCGCAGATGCAGACCATCTGGCAGCCCAGCAGCATCTGGCTGCCGGGGCCATGAATCATCTCATTGACAGGTGCCTGGAAACAGTTGGAAAAAATATGGCTGTCATTGACAGAATCACCATAGTAGGCAACACCACCATGCAGCACCTTATTGCCGGGTTTAATCCCCATACCCTGGGCCTGGCCCCATACCTGCCGGTTTTCCAGAAAGGCCTGACCACCACTGCGGCTGATCTGGGACTCAATGTTTTTCCGGCGGTTCCGGTGTATATATTCCCGGTGGTTTCCGGATTTTTAGGCGGAGACATCCTGGCTGGCTGCTTAGGGGACCAGGCCCATGTCCATGATGAAAGAACCCTTATCATTGATATCGGCACCAATGGCGAACTTCTGCTCAGCACAGGTACAAAAATCTGGGCCACCAGCTGTGCCACCGGCCCGGCCCTGGAAGGGGCCCAGATATCCAGCGGGATGCGGGCTGCCACCGGCGCGGTGAGCCGGGTCTGGGTGGACAAGGGCACCATTGTCCATGAAACCATCAACAACGCACCGGCCGTTGGCATCTGCGGCTCCGGGGTCATTGATATTCTGGCTGCCATGCGCAAAACCGGTATCATTCGGGAAAACGGCACCTTTGATCCGGACAAAGAGGGCGTGACTTGTGATGAAAAAGGTTTTGGCCGGGCATTCACCCTGCCGGGCACAGACATCCGGTTTCTTCTCAAGGATGTCCGCCAGGTCCAGCTGGCCAAGGCTGCCCTGTGTGTCGGGATTGAACTTCTTTTGAAAAGGGCCGGGGTTCAGGAGGTGGAACGTACCATTCTCACCGGGGCCTTCGGCGCCAAATTTGACTGGAAAAATGCCCGGGACATCGGGATGCTGCCACGCAACATCTGCAAAAACAAGATGATTGCAGCAGAAAATCTTGCCGGCACAGGTGCGGTCATGGCATTGCTGAACAAAACGCACCAGGAGGAAGTCGAGGTATTGTCCCGGCAGGTGCATTTTCTTGATCTGGCTTCCGAACCCGGATTTGTGGACCGTTTTTCTGCAGCCACCCGGTTTCCCTCCCTATAGGAAAATCTACATGATTTTTTTCAGCTAATACAGGATTTACCCCATTGTTTTTGCCTGATTTCCAGGGTAGGCTTGAAATCTGTGAACAGAGGAGGACAGCCAATGCTGCCGACATGATTCAGCAGCGCATGGTACGGATAAAATCAATTTTTAACAGGGAGATAGCATGAAACACATGGTTCCGGCATTCTTGATGTTATCAGTGATGATACTGTACAGCTCCGGGTGTACCCACCGAATGGACGGAGGGCGCGGATGGGGGCCCATGATGGGGTATGGTATCTATGGAGGGATTTTTATGTGGATTCTTCTGGTGGCTGTTGCCGTTGCTCTCATTTATTATATTTTTTCCCGGAACAAAAAAAATCCGGATTTGACCAAAGAAAGCCCAATGGAAATTTTGAAAAAACGGTATGCAAAAGGGGAAATTTCAAAAGAAGAATTTGACAGAATTAAAAAAGAAATGGAAAAATAAACGGCCCATACCTGATGTTAACTGTAAAAATGAAAGGAAGCAGACACATGAAATTCATCAAAACCCTTTTATTGACAATATGTCTTTTTTGGATGACAGCCGCAGGAGCCGCAGTTTTTGCCGATGACTACAGCCATACCATCTCGGTTTTCAAGAAATCCCCGGCTGTAAAACCGTTTTTTAAGGATGCTTATGGATATGCTGTTTTTCCCACAGTGGGAAAAGGCGGTATTGTTGTGGGTGGTGCATATGGTAAAGGAAAAGTGTACCGCCAGGGAAAACTTACCGGCCATGTGACCCTGTCAAAATTGAGCGTGGGATTTCAGCTGGGGGGGCAGGCATTTTCCGAAATTATTTTTTTCCAGGACAAACGGGCCTACGATGAATTCACCGATGACAGTTATGAATTTGGTGCATCCATGTCAGCTGTGGTCATCACTGCCGGTGCCCAGGCCTCGGCAGGAACACAAGGCGGTACTGCCGGTGCCAGCGCCGGTCCTGACGCAAGCGCCCATGCCCCTATCAGTTACACCAAAGGCCTGGCCGTATTTATCCATGCCAAAGGCGGGCTGATGTATGAAGCAGCCATCGGCGGGCAGAGATTTGATTTTACCCCCCTTTAACCCATAGCCTGTCAGGAAATCCGTGTGGATCCCTGTGCACCCTCTTCTCCCGGGATCCACTCCAGTTCCACCTCAAACTTCTTTTTCAATCTTGCGCCCTGTTCTTCTTCCACTTTCAGCTGTATTTCCATTGTTGCCGGAAATGTCACCGTGACTTCATTGCCCCCCTGTTCAAGGGTCAAGGTACCTGCATCAATTTTATCTGCGATCAACCTCAGGGTATCGCTGATTTCTCCGGCAGATTTTTTTTCCTCTGTTTTAAATAATATGGTTTCCCGTCCCATGTGTTACCTCCTTGTCAGAATATGTGTGTACAGTCTAAAATAATCAAAATTTCACATGGCCACAAGTGTTTTTGATATTCTGAGGCCGGAAATTATGAACCCGGAACCAGGGCTGTGTTTCAACTGGATAAGACCTGGTTGCTATTTTTCAGGGAGTATGGTTCAATTATGACATGAGTGAGAATGTTTTTTATTTTATCCTGGTGCAGAGCACCGCCATTGTGTCCGGCATCCTGGTGCTGGGCGCACTGGGACATATGGTGTACCAGCGCAGAGAACCGCCCAGCATGATTGCCTGGCTGCTGGCTATCCTTCTGCTGCCGTATTTTGCCGTGCCCCTGTATTTTATTTTCAGGAGCAGAAAGCTCAAACGCCGGGAAAAAACCGTTTTCAAGCTGGCGAAAAAAGGAGAAATTTCAGACCGGGAAGCCACCCGCATTGACATGGTACTCCGGAACAACGGGATTGCCGGTGCCACCCGGGGCAACCGGTTTTTTTTCTATACCGACGGTGTCAAAGCCTATAATATACTTATGGAACAGATATCTTCGGCCCGGCAGTCCATTCTCATATCCACCTATGTACTGCGCCCGGACAATGTGGGCAGGAATATCCTGGCTGCACTGACCAAAAAAGCGGCCAGCGGCATTCAGGTGAAGCTGCTCATCGACTGCATTGGATCTTTGCCGCTGTATCTGTATCAGCTGCCCCTGCGCAAACTGAAAAAAGCCGGGGGCCGGGTGGCGTTTTACATGCCCCTTCTGACCAGGCCTTTTCAGAACTATATCAATCTGCGGAACCACCGCAAAATTTTCATCTTTGACGACCAGACAGTTCTTTCGGGCGGCATGAATATTACCAGGGAATACATTGGTCCGTCCCCCTGTCAAAAACGGTGGCAGGATCTGTTGTTTTTCATCCAGGGGCCCGCGGTATTCCATTACCGGGAAATTTTTACTGCGGACTGGAACCATACCGCCTCCGAAAAACTGTCACTCCCTGATTTTATGCCGCCAGCTGCCGGTGATACCAATATCCAGGTGG
>JAABRW010000058.1 GCA_011390695.1 Desulfotignum sp. | reverse complement strand
GAGGCGGTCCGCCATATTTTCCGGGTGGCGTCCAGTCTGGATTCCATGATGGTGGGGGAACCCCAGATCCTGGGCCAGGTGAAGCAGGCCTACAGAACAGCGGTGGAAGCCGGGGCTTCAGGGGTGCTGCTCAACCGGATGATGCACAAGGCATTTTCCATTGCCAAGCAGGTGCGCAAGGAAACCGGGATAGGGGACAATGCTGTTTCCATCAGTTATGCCGCAGTGGAACTGGCCAATAAAATTTTCAGCGACCTGTCCACAAAAAGCGTACTGCTGCTGGGGGCAGGGGAGATGGCGGAACTGGCGGTGGAACATCTCATGTCCCATAATGTGAAACAGGTTCTGGTGGCCAACCGGACCTTTGAAAATGCCGTAACCCTGGCTGAAAAATTCAGGGGCCAGGCCATGGGTTTTGAAGAACGGGAATCCGCACTGGCGGATGTGGACATTATCATCTCTTCCACCGGTGCCACCCAATACGTGATAACGGCGGATCAGGTGAAAAAGGCCATGAAAAAACGGCAATACAGGACCCTGTTCTTCATTGATATTGCCGTGCCCCGGGATATTGATCCGAAAATCAATACACTGTCCAATGCCTATGTTTATGATATTGATGATCTGAAAACCATTGTGGCATCCAATATCCAGCAGCGGGAGCAGGAAACCGTCAAGGCTGAGCGGTTTGTGGCCCAGGCGGTGGTCAAGTTCAGAAAATGGCTGGACAGCCTGGCCATTGTCCCTACCATCAAAGCCATTAACGACAAGATGACAGCCATTGTGGAAATGGAGTGTGACAAAACCCTGGCCCATCTGGATCATTTGTCAGAACAGGACAGGGCTGCCATCCGCCGCATGACCCGGGCCATTGCATCCCGGGCCATCCATGACCCGATCCTGTTTTTAAGAAATACCGGCACCCACCGGGATGATTCTTTGTACCTGAATGTGACCCGCCAGCTCTTTAACCTGGATATTTCAGACGAACAATAATATCTTTACAAATAAATAAATGTTGCTATAATGACCTCTTTTAATGTTCCCGGACCTTTAAAAGAAGGATAAAGCCATGAAGAAAGAAGATCTGGAATATTTTAATACCCTGCTGACAGACAGACTCAATGAATTGCTCAAGCATGCAGACAGTACGGTTACGGGTATGACAAAGCCCAAAGAGAATTTTGCAGACCCCACGGACCGGGCCTCCCATGAAGCGGAAAGAAGCTTTGAACTGCGGATCCGTGACAGAGAGCATAAACTGATAAAAAAAATAAAAAAAGCCCTGGAACGTATAGAAAACGGTACATTCGGCCGGTGTGAGACCTGCGAGGAACCAATTTCCATAGAACGTCTTAAAGCCAGGCCCGTGACCACCCAGTGCATTGAATGCAAGACCCGGGAAGAGGATATGGAGAATGCCCTGGGGATCTGACCGGACCATCCATTGATTGATCTTCACGTACATTCCACTGCATCGGACGGGTCTCTTTCCCCGCTGGAAATTCTTGCCCTTGCCCGGGATTCCGGCATCAGGGCTATTTCCATCACTGACCATGATTCCATTGCGGGTATCAAAGAGATTGCAGACCTGGTGCACACCTTTCCTGTGGAATTTCTCACCGGGGTGGAAATATCCTGTGATCCGCCTCCGGGATTTGAAGACACCGGCAGTGTTCATCTGCTCGGGTATGGATTCTCTTTGTATGACCGGAACCTGAACCAGCTGCTTGCAACGGCAAAGCTGTCCCGGGAACAGCGAAATCCAAAGATCCTGGAAAAATTGAACCAGATGGGGCTGGATATCAGCCTGGCAGAAATAAGGCAGCGTTTTGAAACCGATCAGATCGGACGGCCCCACATTGCCAGGATGATGAAGGAAAAGGGATTTGTCTCCTCCTTTTCCCGGGCATTCGACCTCTGGCTCGGCAGGGGAAAACCCGCGTATGTGGAAAAATGCAGGATTTCCTGCAAAAAAGCCATTCAGGTCATTATTGAAGCAGGCGGTGTTCCGGTACTGGCCCATCCCGGTCTGCTGGAATTTACGCGGACCAGGGACCTGGAGGTGCTTCTGGATGTTCTGATCTCTTGCGGTCTGATGGGAATGGAGGTCTTTTATACCGACCATGACCCCCGTCAGACAGCGTATCTTGCCGGCCTGGCCAAAAAAAAGAAGCTTCTGAAGACCGGCGGGTCTGATTTCCATGGAAGCTTTAATGCAGGTGTGAAGCTGGGCCTGGGAAAAGACAATATCCAGGTGCCATATACCATTTTCAAAACCCTGACAGACCGCCTGGATGCCATGCGCAATCTCCATGACCGTCTCGACATTCTTGAAACCAATCTGGGTCACCAGTTCCTGGACCGCGCCTTACTGAATACCGCGCTTTGCCACCGGTCCTATTTGAATGAAAACCAGCGCCTGTGCGAAACAGACAATGAACGGCTGGAATTTTTGGGGGATGCGGTGCTCGGTCTTTGTGTCGGCCACATTCTCATGAAACAGAGCCCTTCCAGAAAAGAAGGCGAATTGTCCAAACTGCGCGCCACCCTCGTGAGTGAGCCGGCCCTGGCAGAGATGGCCCGGTCCGTTGATCTGGGAAGGTTTGTCCGGCTGGGTAAGGGAGAGGCTGTTTCCGGAGGAAGAGATAAGAATTCCATTCTTTCTGATGCGTTTGAAGCTGTGATGGCAGCGGTTTTCCTGGATGCCGGGTTTGATACAACCTGTGACCTGATCCAGGATCTGTTCCAAAAAGCGGTTGACAGGGTATTGTCCTGTGAACACACCTTTGACTTTAAAAGCAGTCTCCAGGAATATGCCCAGGAAATTTTTGCCACCACCCCCATCTATTCGGTGACCCGGGAAATCGGCCCGGACCATGATAAAACATTTGAAATATCCCTGGAACTGTCCCATATCACGGCCCGGGGTGTGGGAAAAACAAAAAAGGCTGCTGAACAGGATGCGGCAAAAAATGCCATAAAGCTGCTGAAAAATGACTGAAGATGGCATCTCCTCTGGTTATCCCCATTTTTATTCCCCATTCAGGATGTCCCCACCGCTGTGCTTTCTGCAACCAGAAAGCCATCACCCGGGAAAATGCGGTTTTGCCGGATGCCGGCCGGATAGCTGCTGTTATCCGCCAATACCTGAGATATAAAGGCAACCGGTCCCGGGTGGAGCTGGGATTTTTCGGGGGCAATTTTCTGGGGCTGGATGCCCGCCAAATCACCCGTCTCATGAAAGATGTTACACCCTTTGTGGACAGCGGGGCCATCCAGGGTATCCGTTTTTCCACCCGCCCCGATACCGTGACCGAACAAGGCCTGGACCTGGTCCGGCCCTATCCGGTAAGCCTGGTGGAACTGGGGGTCCAGACCATGGATGATCAGGTGCTGGAAAGGGTGAACCGGGGCCATACCAGTGATGACACCCGCAGGGCAATGGCCCTGCTCAAAAAACAGGGAATACCGGCAGGTGTCCAGGTCATGGTGGGCCTTCCCGAAGACACCCGAAACAGCATGATCCGGACGGCAGAAATCCTGGCAGGCTTAAGACCGCTGACCGCCCGCATTTATCCGGTACTTGTTCTGGAAAAAACCTTACTGGCCCGATGGTTCAAAAATGGAAAATACAAACCCCTGGCACTGGACCGGGCAGTAAAAATAACGGCTGAAATGTTTTCCATCTTCACCCGGGCCGGTGTGACCGTGATCCGCATGGGGCTTCAAACCTCCGGTACCCATGATCCCGAGGTGATTGCAGGCCCCGGGCATCCGGCTTTCGGGCATCTGGTCTTGTCCCGTATCATGTATGACAATATTGTGTACAAGATCCAGGACCTCAAGGATGAGCAGACACCGGGACAGATAAAATTATGTGTCCATCCCCGGTTTGTATCCCGTCTCCGGGGCGATAAAAACAGCAATCTGCATCATCTGAAAGCTGCATTTCCCCACCTTGATTTTGAAATCCGGATTGATCCGGCCATGGCGCCGGACCAGGTGGATATCCTTAGATGCCCTGCTTGAAAAGATCGTCAGTACCTGATGCACTGTCCGGCTCCGGGGTGCGGGCCGTGGGCACAGTGCCTTCTTTAAAACATTCAAAAATGGTTTTTTCCGATTCTTTGATGGGCAGCAGCCCGGTTTTTGCATCAATTTTGGCAAACACAATGCCTTCCGGAACAGTAAATGTTCTGGCAGGTTTTCCCTCCAGCGCCTTTTGCATGAAATCAAGCCAAATGGGACTGGCTGTTCTGGAACCGGTTTCCCCTTTTCCCATGGATGCTTCCTGGTCAAACCCCACCCATACCCCGGTGGTATATCTGGGGGTGTATCCCAGAAACCAGGCGTCAAACAGATTGTTGGTGGTACCTGTTTTCCCTGCCACAGGTCGTTTCAATGCTTTTACCCGCCGGCCGGTACCTGACTGCACCACGCTTTCCAGGATATTGGTCATGATATAGGCGGTGTTCATGTCAATGACCTTTTTGCGGATCAGTTTGGAAGTCTCCAGCAGATTGCCGCTCCGGTCATATATTTTGGTGATGAATACAGGTTCAATAAGATATCCCAGATTGGAAAACACGGAATAGGCATTGACGATTTCCAGCAAAGATACCCCTGAAGACCCCAGAGCGATGGAAAGATCCTGGTTGATGTCAGATGTGATGCCCAGTTTCCTTGCATAGTCAATGGCATAGGGAATACCGATATCCTGGAGGATTTTGATGGTGACCACGTTCCGGGATTTGACCAGGGCCTCTCTGAACAAAGTGGGTCCGTAAAATTCTTCCTTGTAGTTTTGGGGCTTCCAGATGAAGTCCCGGGATATATCTTCATACACCACCGGTGAATCAATGATACTGGTTGCAGGGGTGTATCCTTTATCCAGGGCAGCTGCATATATGATGGGTTTGAATGCGGATCCCGGCTGACGTCTGGACTGGTAAGCCCGGTTGAACTGGCTGTTTTTGAAATCCCGCCCCCCGATCATGGCTTTCACATGGCCGGTTTCCGCAGCAATACTCAACAGTGCTGCCTGTGCTGCGGGCTCCTGATACAGGGTGAATTCGTATTGTTCTTTCCCCTCTATTTCATTGATAACCTTTACCTGAATCACATCCCCTGGTTTCAGCACCTGGGATGGATTGGTGACCCTGGATTCGTAATAGGCTATTTTGGGATTGGGATGGCGAGCCCAGGTCATGGTTTTCAGCTGGATAATGCCTGAAAAATTTCCTACCCGTACCCTGGTTACCTTGTTCTCATTATCCACATCCAGCACCACACCGGTGTAGACACTGCCTTTTTCAAGCAGATTTCCCTGGATTTTTTCAGATTCGGTTCGGCAGAAATCTTCCACCTGAAGGGCGGATATGTTTTTTTCCGGTCCCCGGTATCCGATGCGCCGGTCCAGATCCATGAGCCCTTTTACAACAGCTTCCCGGGCCATTTTCTGCAGTTCGATATTGACGGCGGTGTGAATCTGGAGCCCCTGGTTATACAGGGCATCTTCTCCATATTTTTTTTCCACATACCGCCGGACATGTTCCGTATAATAAGGCACTTCTTCAATGAACCAGTTTTTCCGGGGTTTGATGTCCAGTTCCAGATCAATGGCTTCGGTGACCTCCATGTTGGATACCATGCCCTCTTCTTTCATGCGGTTCAGGGTATAGATCTGGCGCTGTTTGGCCCGGTCGGGAAACCGGAAAGGAGAATACCGGCTCGGGGCCTGGGGCAGCCCTGCCAGCATGGCGCATTCAGCCAGGTTCAGATCCCGTGCATGTTTGCCAAAATAATTTTCTGCAGCCGCCTGAACCCCGTAGGCGCCATGGCCCAGATAAATCTGGTTCATGTATAAAAATAAAATTTCATCCTTGGTGAACTTTTTTTCTATGCGGTACGCCAGGATGGCTTCCTTGAGTTTGCGCTCATAGGTCCGTTCCGGTGTCAGGAGAAAGGATTTGGTTACCTGCTGGGTAATGGTGCT
>JAABRW010000057.1 GCA_011390695.1 Desulfotignum sp. | reverse complement strand
AGGCACTCTGTAATCTCTTACAGATCCACAGGATGTCAAACCCAGGTAAGGTTCTTCGCGTTGCGTCGAATTAAACCACATGCTCCACCGCTTGTGCGGGCCCCCGTCAATTCCTTTGAGTTTTAGTCTTGCGACCGTACTTCCCAGGCGGTTCACTTAATGCGTTGGCTGCGGCACAGCAAGTTTTAATACCCGCTACACCTAGTGAACATCGTTTACTGCGTGGACTACCGGGGTATCTAATCCCGTTCGCTACCCACGCCTTCGCGCCTCAGCGTCAGTATCGGTCCAGAAAGCTGCCTTCGCCATCGGTGTTCCTCCTGATATCTACGAATTTCACCTCTACACCAGGAATTCCGCTTTCCTCTCCCGTACTCAAGTTCTGCTGTTTCAAATGCACTTCCAGGGTTGAGCCCCGGGCTTTCACATCTGACCGACAGAACCGCCTACGCGCCCTTTACGCCCAATAATTCCGAATAACGCTTGCGCCCCCCGTGTTACCGCGGCTGCTGGCACGGAGTTAGCCGGCGCTTCCTCCACTGGTACCGTCAATACATACCACTGTTAATAATATGTAACTTCTTCCCAGTTGACAGAGCTTTACGACCCAAGGGCCTTCTTCACTCACGCGGCGTTGCTGCGTCAGGGTTTCCCCCATTGCGCAAAATTCCTCACTGCTGCCTCCCGTAGGAGTCTGGACCGTGTTCCAGTTCCAGTGTGACTGATCATCCTCTCAGACCAGCTAACCATCACAGCCTTGGTAGGCCCTTACCCCACCAACAAGCTAATGGTACGCAAACTCATCTCCAAACAACTGCTTTCATGAAGAGGCAGTCTTTCATACATATACTTGTGCATATGCACTGCATCCGGTATTAGCCATCCTTTCGAATGGTTATCCCGGGCTTGAAGGTAGATTATCTACGTGTTACTCACCCGTGCGCCACTCTACTCAGGATTGCAAGCAATCCCTTTCTCGTTCGACTTGCATGTGTTAAGCACGCCGCCAGCGTTCATTCTGAGCCAGGATCAAACTCTCCAGTTAAATCCTTACATGGCTTAATTCAATAAGCCTTCTAAAACTCTTTAAGGTCTTGTTTAAGACCCGCTTCAAACTTTTATCACTGACCAATTTTCAAAGATCAAAAAAAAACTCACCAAGGACACCCAAACCGTCTCTCGGCAAGACCGGCGTAATATGCATGAATTCAAAACCGATGTCAAACTCTTTTTTAACATTTTTTGTTCTTTTTTTTATCCTTTTGATATTATAAGGATTTTTTGGTTACGGATTGGTTTTGAATTTGGCTTTTTTTGAAATTTTCCGGTTCACAGCAATAATTATTGCAGACACGGTTTTTTTCATCTATGGTTTTTTATACTGTTTTTGGGAGGCATGCCGTGCTTACAATCCTTGATTCTCTGGCCTGGAAGCAAAAAGCCATGGCTTTTGTGACCCGGTGCCACCGCCATTTGTGGGGAAAAAACAATGAAGACCCTCTGGTGTTTCTTTACCATCAGGGCTTGAGCCATGAATTTATCCGACAGATGCATCTGGGATGGAACAAGCATGCCCAGCAGCGTGATTTGACCAAATGGGGGCTGTCAGACGGAGAAGGTCGCCTGTCCCGGGTTTTGCTGCCTGCCGGCATTGTGCTCCCCTGTATTGTGGAGAAAAACCTGCAGTCTGTTGCCATTGTTCCCATGCATTCCAACTACCCGCCCGGTCTTGTGCCTGGCAGCCGCCATGATATTATTCTTGGTGATGGCAGCCAACCGCCTGTGCTGTGTGAGGATATTTTTTCCGGGCTGCGGATGCTTCAGGCATCCGGCACACCTGTGCACCTGAAACTGAAACCATGGGAAACAGCAACGAATAATTTTTAAAAAACCTGTGAAAGCGGTCTATTGCACCGGCAGCACCGGCGGCTTTTTTTTACGCCGGATGTTCACCACCATGATCCCGGCCACGATCAGGGATATGGCGGCCAGCAGATGCCGGGTGACCGGTTCATCCAGCAGCAGCACCCCGGATGCCACGCCTGCCACTGGAATAATAAAGATAAAAGAATACAGAGAGGAGGCACCGAATTTTTGGAGCATGCTGTTCCAGGCCACAAACCCGAAAGAACCTGTGGCAAAAGCCTGAAATAAAAGGGCCGTGACTACCAGAGGTGTCACCTTTATGACCATGATTTGATCAAAGATCAAACCGCCTGCAAACAAAAAAGGGATGGCAAATATCATGGGATAAAAAGTTACCTGGATGGCATTGAATTCCTCAATGATCCGCTTGAGATATACTGCAGATATTGACCAGGATAAAACTGCACAAAGAACAATGATATCTCCGGTTTTCAGATCGGCATTCAGGTCCGGTTCATCCATTAACAGAAGTGTCACTCCGATAAATCCCAGGGTTACCCCCATGCCTTTGCGCCAGGTGATCCTGTCTCCGGGAATAAAAAAATGGGCCAGGATCAATACCATGAAGGGAAGGACATTGGCGATGAGGGCGCCATGGGAAGCAGTGGTTCTGGCAAGTCCCAGGTGAAAAAAACCCACCTGAAAAGTGAACAGTACACAATGGATGGACAGCAGACGTATCTGGTTTTTGGTCAGCGCCAGGGGAATCTGCCGGCAGCGTGCCCATAAAAACAAAGTAACCGCAGCAATACCAAAACGGATAGTGGCAGAGGTGAACGGTCCCAGACCGGTAAAGCCGGTTTTTATGGCCACTGTATTACAGCCGAAAAGCACACAGAGAAAAACCGTGAACATACTCGTCTTAACGGTCATCTCGGCATCTTTCATGACATCTCCTCTAAAAACACATGGTTTCAACCAAATCTGAACAAAATACATGAAAGCCCCGGCCCGGGCAATGTGTTTTTGCCAAAAACACAGATCTGCCCTGCATTGACAATTTATCACAGGTTGTGTACAAATGGGTTGCGTTTTGCACAAGGAGTAAACATGCAGTTTTCTTTGTATATTTGTATATCAGATGCACCAGCCCAAGGATTTGTTCATGGAAACCGACATCAGGTTGAATAATGTCTCATTTGCCTACAAAAAACAGCCCATCCTTGAAAATGTGACCCTCACCATCCCCCACCGGGAATTTGCCAGTATCGTGGGTCCCAACGGCGGGGGAAAAACCACCCTGCTCAAGCTGCTTTTAGGGCTGATCCACCCGGATAAAGGCGAAATACAGGTGCTTGGCACCTCTCCGGAAAAAGCCAGAGAGCGCATCGGATATATGCCCCAGTATGCGCACCTGGATATGAACTTTCCCGCCACTGTAATGGATGTGGTGCTCATGGGCCGCCTGAAAAAAAGTACTTTCTGGTTTTCAAAAAAAGACCGGGATCAAGCACAAAAAGCCATCAAAACAGTGGATATGACCGGTTTTGCCCACATTGGTTTCAATGAACTTTCCGGCGGACAGAAACAGCGGGTGCTCATTGCCAGGGCCTTATGCGGCAGACCCGACATCCTTTTGCTTGATGAACCCACTGCCAATGTGGACCATGAAACAGAAGAAAATCTGTTTTCCATTCTCCAGGACCTTAACCGGGAAATGACCATCCTGGTGGTTTCCCATGACCTGGGGTTTGTGTCCAAATATGTCAAAACCGTTATCTGCGTGAACCGTCAGGTGGTATTCCATCCCACCACCCTGGTGGAAGGCACCATGATCAAGGATATCTATTACGGTGATCTGAAAATGGTCCGTCACGACCACCGGTGCAGTGCACAAGGCCATTGCCGTGATTGAGTTTTTCCAGGCCCTTGCAGACCCGGACAACCGGTTTCTGACCTATGCCATGGCCATGGGGGGGCTGGCCTCCATTGCCTTTGGCATCATCGGCACCTTTGTCACCATCAAGCGCATCAGCTACCTGGCAGGCGCCATTTCCCATTCCGTGTTCGGCGGCATCGGCCTGGCCCTGTATCTCCAGGTGGGAATGGGTATTTCCTGGTTCGACCCCATCCTCGGGGCAGTGCTGGCAGCAGTGGTATCCGCCCTGATAGTGGGCCTGGTGAGCATCCATGCCAGAGAACGGGAGGACACCATCATCGGCACCCTGTGGGCCGTGGGCATGGCCTGCGGTATTCTGTTCATTGATAAAACCCCCGGGTATTTCAACCTCAGCTCCTATCTGTTCGGAGATATCCTGCTCATCTCCCACAGGGACCTGATTTTTGTCATCTGCCTGGATCTACTGATTGTGGGGGTTGTGGTGCTGTTTTTCAACCGCTTTTTCGGGGTCTGCTTTGACAATGAATTCACTTTGCTGCGGGGGATCAACACCTCTTTTTTCTACCTGTTCCTGCTGGTTCTCACCGCCCTGACCGTGGTGCTGCTGGTGCGCATCGTGGGCATTGTCCTGGTCATTGCCCTGTTGACCATCCCCCCTGCCATTGCCGGATTTTATGCCAGGCGCCTGTGGCAGATGATGCTGTATTCCGTCTTGCTGTGCGCCCTGTTTACCTGGACCGGGCTTGGCATCAGCTACAGTTTCAGCCTTTCATCCGGCCCCACCATTATCGTGTTGTGCGGCACGGTTTATCTCCTTCTCCTGGCAGCAAACAAACTGGTTTTTCAAAAAAAATGATGGTGTCCGGGCTTTTTTAAAGGCTGCAAACATCTTTTACTGGTCGCTGATATTCACAGCTTAGCGCTGCATATCAGGGATATTATGTGAAAACCCACCTATCCGGGCCATAAAATATACCGACCCGGTGACATACCCTGCCAGAGCATTTCTCCCGGGTTGAATTCCCGTCCCATCTAAGGAATAATTATGCAGTTAATGATTTTTTACATTGATTTTATTGATTATTTTAATAACTGTATCCCTTTGAGAGGAAAAAATATGCATGCAATGATTGCATTATGGACCCATCCCAGATCCATTTCAACCGCGTTTGAACGGGTTATGATGGAAAGAGGAGATTTGAACATCCTGCATGAACCCTTTTCTTATCTGTATTATGTACATAAGGATGAAGGCACCATAGACCAGCAATACGTGGATCCGGATCATCCCACCGACTATCCGGGAATCCGGGCCCATATTGAAAAAGCCGCCGCAGACCAGAGTATATTTTTCAAAGACATGTGTGCCCATGGATATGAATATTTTAAAGATGATGACACGTTTTTGCAGAAACTGAACAACACCTTTCTGATCCGGGATCCTGCCAAAGCCATTGCTTCCTATTATGCCATGAATCCGGAAGTCACCAGAGAAGAAATCGGTCTGGCCCAGCTGTGCGCTGTCTTTGAAAAAGCCAGAGATTTTGAGGATGCCCCCATTGTCGTGGATGCGGATGATCTGGAAGACAACCCGGAAGGTGTCATCAAAGCCTATTGCCAGGCCCTGGATATACCGTTTATTCCGGAATCTTTGACCTGGGAACCCGGGCACCAGTCTGAATGGGATATCTGGGAAGACTGGCACACCGATGCGGCCCGGAGCACCGGCATTCAGAAAAATGTGGAAACATTTGCGGTCACCGTGGAGAACAATGACCGGCTCAAGGCGTTTTATGAAGACCAGTTTCCCTATTATGAAAGGATGTACCAGGAAAGACTCTGCCCGGAACTGGTGTCCTGACTGATCTTTGGGACGGTGGTTTAACCGGCCCCTGTCTGTTGCTGTATTTCAATGGAATCATAGACAACCTGTCCGTCAAAATCCAGGATAATGACACGTATCGCAAGCTTATGCCCGGCAAATGATCCGGCATTTTCCTGGATTTTTTTTCCCACATGGCGGATCAGGTCCATATAATCCGGAAAGATAAAGGAAAATGCATGGCGGGCGGTATTGGCTTCGGCAATCTGATCGGCCAGTGTCTGTGAACCGGTCACTGTTTGTGCCCAGTCTGCCAGGGTATGTAAGGCCATACCGGATCGGGCTGCATGGGTGTGTGCATACCCCAGGGCCATTTTCACAGCTTTGCCGAAAAATACCGTGTAGATGATCCGGGTGATAAAAGGCTGGGCCAGGGCCTCCTGGAT
>JAABRW010000056.1 GCA_011390695.1 Desulfotignum sp. | reverse complement strand
TATTCTAAAATGGATGGATATCAAGGAGAAAAATATGCCAGACAGGTCTGAAAATACCAATGGAAAGACAGGTTCTCACAAAGGTGAATTGGAGATCCGCAAGATTGAAAAAATATTCCGCATTCCCGGGTGTGAGGCAACCGTGGCCCTCAAGGACTGCTCACTGATGGTTGAGCGCGGGAAACTGACGGTGCTTGTGGGACCAAGCGGTTGCGGTAAATCCACATTGGCCAATATCATTGCCGGATATGACACCCCGACTTCCGGTCAGGTGATGCTGGACGGTGCACCGACCCGTTCGGCCAGCCCGGACCGGATCATGGTTTTTCAAGAAACGGCACTGTGGCCCTGGATGACGGTAAAGAAAAACGTGACCTTCGGTCCCTCGGTGATCGGCGGGATGACCCACAGCGAAGCAGAGGAAAAAGCAATGGGCCTGCTGGAAAAAGTCGGACTTGTGGAATTTGCCGATAATTATCCGGCCCAGCTGTCCGGTGGCATGCAGCGCCGGGCCGAACTCTGCCGGGCGCTTTTGATGGAACCTAAGGTCATGATTATGGACGAGCCTTTCCGGGGGCTGGATGTAATGACCAGAGAACTGATGCAGGAATATCTGCTGAAACTTTACAATGAAACAGGACTGACCATGTTTTTTATCACATCGGAGATCGATGAAGCCCTTTTCCTGGCGGACAGGATCATGGTGATGACCCAGCTGCCAGGAACCATTAAAACCATTGTGGAAGTGTGTCTGCCCCGGCCGAGAGAATTCAGTGTGACCGCCAGTGAAGCCTATGCAAAGCTCAAGGCCAAAGTCATGGATTCGCTTTATGAGGAAGGGCTTAAATCATTTGGCCAGCTGGGGGGTGGCGGGCGTGAATGCACCTATAATCCGGCCATTGCATCCTGATAACGGTGGTCTGTGTTGTTATGCAGGAGATGATATGGATCTGGGGGTTTGCCCTGACCGGCGGCTTGGTTACCATTTCGGCGGTCATTGGCAGGCACTACAAAATTTTGTCCCCGATTCAATCCTCCAGGATTAATTTGCTGGGTTACCTTTTGATGGCTGTCAGTATGATCTGTTTTGTGGTGAAAGGATTCAGCTCGTGAAACTGGATATCCCTGGCAGCACAAGGATTATTGCCTGTATGGTTTTTCAGCCCGAGATCAATGCCCTGGAGGTTGACGGGGAACGGGTTGTTTATCTGGAGCAATCGTTTCACAGGTATCCTGATATGCTCAACCAGGCGGTCAGGGAGGCCCTCAGCAGGCTGGAAAGGAACCGGTCCGTCGATACCGTTATTCTGCTTTTCGGTTTTTGCGGCGGCGGACTGTCCGGAATTTCATCCGACCGTTTGAAACTGATTGTCCCGCGGGTCCATGACTGTATTCCATTGCTGCTCAGTGAAACCTGTCTTGAAAGCGACTGCCGGGAATACAGTCACGCTTTTTATCTGAGCCCCGGATGGATCGATCACGGAGAGACTCCATATACTGAATTTTTTAAAACATCTGCCAGGTATGGACGGGAAGATGCACTGTGGATCGCCGGGGAAATGCTCAAAGGATACAAAGAGATTGTATTGGTCGAAGCATTGGCTCCTGTTCAGCCGCACCACCGGATCTATGCCAAAAAAATGGCGGCTTTGTTTCATTTGGGTTTCCGGGAAATTCAAACCAGCGGATCATGGTTGACAGGGCTTTTATCAGAAAAACAGTCATGCGTTGAATATAAACGGGTATTATCTCCGGGGGAGATGGTCTGCAAGGAAATATATCCACTGTCATAAGGTTTTAGCCTTATTGTTTAAGGAGGTGTCATACGGGTTTTGGCATTGAGGTAGGATTTATCATGTTTGTGAGTGCATTTACCATGAGTTTTGCCGGGTTCGGGTTTGCCATGATTTCCGTTCCACTTCTGAGCCTTTTTTTTCCGGTAGAAACAGCTGTGGTGCTCCAATTCCCTTTCTGCATGGGACTTTTCATGTACCAGGCCTGGCACTACCGAAGCCAGTTCAGCTGGCAGCCCATGAAACCCATGATGTCAGGAACCATTATCGGCATTTTTCTGGGCACCTTTTTACTCTTTCATCTGCCTGAAGTCTTTCTGAAGCGGGCATTGTCTGTTTTTATCATCACGGTGGTTTTATACAATACTGCCGCCAGACAGCGGCAGTTTTCCCTGAAGCAGTTTAAAAGTCCCTGGTTTGGTCGAATCTGCGGATTGGTCAGTGGTTCCTTTATGGGAGCCTACAACATCGGTGGTCCTGCGGCTGTCCTGTATTTCAGAACTGTTACCGGGAATTCTCTGAAAGCCAAAAGTTATATTGCCTCGTTTTTTTCCATTTTCTATATTCTGCTCATTTTTCTGTATGGCACGGCCGGCTTTTTTTCACTGGAAACGTTCAAGGCCACACTTGTTTATCTGCCAGCCGTAATAGCCGGATCAATAGCCGGATTCAAGGCATTCAAGTATACTTCAAACGCTCTGTACAATCGCCTGGTGGATGTTGCCCTTTTGATCATTTCACTGGTTATGTGGGCAGGAATTTAGTGCTTTTCTCCGCAGTTTCAGTCAAAAAAACAAGAAAATGGAGAGGCTTCGGGTTGCGGCTTTCCCGCTTTAGACTGAAAATGCGTTTAGTATTTGCCGTAAATCGGGTGATGTGGTACATATTGTTTTGTTTCGGGATAAAAAAAGGGGAATACAGTAATGGATTCCAGCGAATTATCTAATAACCGGGTGGAAGAGATGCGGGATATCAAATTTCTTTCCCTGGCCAAAATCGCATTTGGCCTCAGCATTGCCCTGATGTTATCTGCTCTGGCCATAGGTCTTTTCACCTACCAGCATTCGTTTGAAATGATGCAGAAGGGATACCAGCAGCTGTATCTGAACAAAGCCCAAATGATCACCAAACTGGCTGCGGCCGAGCAGGCAGAATCTGAAAAGGCCACCCTTAATTCCATTTTTCATTCCTGGTCAGTCAATGGGGTGCGGCCGGCAGATGAATATATATGCGTATTTGATCAGCAGGCAAGGCTGCTGCTTCACAGCGCCGATCCTGAAACCGTTGGTAATTATGTAGGGAAAAACAGGATATTGAATAATGAAACCGGTATGAAAACCGATCTGGAAGAACTGGTACAATCACCCAATAACTACGTGGGAAGCTATATCGCCAGCAATGGTACACTTCAAACAGCTGCATTCGTGCCAATTCCGGACAGATCCTGGCATTTGGGAATACACCGGTCAAGCAGGGCTCTGAAAAAGGAGATCCGGGATGGATTCCAGCCCATCATCATAGGGTTTTTCCTGGTTGTCGGTATTTTGATGCCTTCCATTCTCTTTTTGATATATAGGGCATACAATATCTCACATAAAAAGGTGCTGGCTTATTCAGAAGCGCTCAGGGAAAGTGAAAACCGGTATTATTCCCTGGTGGATGCCATGCCTCAAGGGCTTTACCGGACCGATCTGACCGGCAGAATCATATTTTTTAACAAGGCATTGCGGGAAAAATTCCATCCGGGGTTAAAAGAGGATGGTGAACTGAATGTCACAGATCTCTATCCAGACCTGGATGCCAAAAATATCCTGGCCAATGATATCAATGTAATCCGCACAGCTGAAACCCTGCATCAAATCATTCAATACGATCCTTCCGGCAGTGGTGATGCCTGCGCTTACATGGAAATTGTGAAATCCCCGGTTTTCAATTCCAGAGGGAAGATTGTCGGCATTCAGGCGATATCCTGGGATATCACAGACAAAAAACTGGCCCAGGAAAAACTTCAGCACACCAAAGCGCATCTGGAAGCACTCCTGAATTCAGTACCAACGGGCATTATTGCGGTGGATACCCAGGCGCGCCTGACCATGATGAACCAGAAAGCCGAAGAGATACTGGGTGCCAAAGCAGAAGGCTATTTGAACAGGCATATCACAGAAATGATTCCCGATTCCAGCCTCACCCGGACCATTACGGAAAATGAGCGTGAGATCGGCAAAACTTTCCGCTGGGGAGAAAAGACCCTCCTGGTCAGCCGCAGTCCCATATATGATGGTCAAACAGTGAAAGGGGGCGTATCCGTCTTTCTGGACCAGTCAGAACTGGAATCAGTTCAAAACCAGCTGGAAGCCATGAAAATTCTCAATGATGAATTTTCATCCCTGGTGGACAGCGCTTATGACGGTATCCTGACCACGGACGAGGAAAAAGTGGTCAAGGTCAATGCCAGCTACGGCCGGATTACCGGGCTCTCTCCAGCAGCCATTGAAGGCCGGCGGATTGCCGAGCTGGATGCCAAAAAACATGTTTTCCTGGCCGTGGTCCAGGAACTGTTCAACCAGGTCCGGAACCACCGCCGTTCTTTGACCTTGCAGCAGACACTCAACAGCGGTAACAAGATCTTTGTCACTGGTTGCCCCGTGCTGGACAGCCAGGGGAATGTCCGGCGGGTGGTCATGAATATCCGGGATGTTACCGAACTCAAGCACCACGAGTATCAATATGACGGGGTCTGCCAGGAACTGCCGGCTGTCGGAATTGACGAAATGGGTATTTACGGAGGTATTGTGGCCGAAAGCACGGCCATGCGTAACCTGCTGGATTTGTGCCGTCGCGTGGGCCAGGTGGATTCCACGGTGCTTCTTTCGGGCGAGACCGGTGTGGGAAAGGATGTACTCTCCCGGGTGATCCATCAGGTGAGCAACCGCAGGGACAAACCGTTTGTGAGCATTAACTGCGGGGCCATTCCTGAGAATCTTCTGGAAAGTGAGCTGTTCGGTTATGAAAAAGGCGCTTTTTCAGGCGCGCTTACCCAAGGGAAACCCGGCCTTTTTGAGCAGGCCGGGGGGGGGATTGTTTTTCTGGACGAAGTGGGTGAACTTCCCCTTTCCCTTCAAGTCAAATTGCTCAAGGTGCTGCAGGATCAAAAATGTCGTCGTCTTGGCGGTATCAATGATATTGATCTTGATGGTCGTGTTATCGCCGCAACCAATCGAAATTTGAGAGAAATGGTGAAAGAAGGCACGTTCCGGCAGGATCTGTTTTACCGGCTATATGTGTTTCCCATCGATATCCCGCCGTTGCGTGACCGGCGCGAAGACATCCTTCCCTTAGCCTTGAAATTTCTCAAAATCTACAACACCAAGTATGAACTGAGCCGGAGTTTGGGTCAGGAAATTCTCAAGGTTATGGAGCCCTATGACTGGCCGGGCAATGTCCGTGAACTGCAGAATGTAGTGGAGCGTATGGTCGTGTCTGCAGACAATGAAATGCTTGTGCCCAGACACCTGCCTGACAATATCTATCAGCAGGCTGAAAAATCCGACATCATGGATTTTCCCAGCGATGGCATAATGGATTTAAAAACCGCCCACGATGCCCTGGACCGCCGGCTGATCGCCAATGCCCTATCCCAGACCAAAACTACCCGGGAGGCGGCGAAAATACTCGGTGTCACGCACTCAACCGTGATTCGAAAAGCCCAGAAGCTTCATATGGGGAAAACAAAAAATCTTGGTCGTGGAAATGTGAAACCATCATGAAGCCCTTTGACCCTCGGCATTTTTTTTGCGCGTTACCTGGGCCAAGTCCAAAAAAAAGATCCTGCCGACATTAAAGCACTGAACACACCGCTTTGATATGATAAAAGCTGGTCAGATCATTTCGTCCGACAAATCCCATCTCCAGACTCATATACCAGGCGGACACAAATGTGCATTTGTCAGCACTCCACAGCCATTTCTGGGACATGTCAAACACCGGTGAAATACAGTGATCTTTTCCTGTGGCCGGTGGCACCGCCAGGGTGAGCAGCTCGTGGAGGGTGGGCAGGCGCCAGCCGGTGTGTCCGGCAAATCGATGTTCGTTCAATTGCTCCACATAGTCTTTTGCCTGATGCCACGTCAATGGAAATCCGGTACCGGACTGCTGCCATACCAGTCCGGTATACCGGTCCGTCACTGCCCCGTTTTCAGAAAGTGTGAAGTCATTGGCGCCATATCTGCGGGGCCGCATGAACCGGTCCA
>JAABRW010000066.1 GCA_011390695.1 Desulfotignum sp. | reverse complement strand
GAACCCTTTTTGTTTTCCACCACCATCAAAGACAATATTCTCATGGGACGGCACCTCAATTCCCGGAACCTGGACCGGGTGATCCATACCTGTGATCTGACCGACACCATTGCTGCCATGCCCCAAGGACTGGATACCCGGGTGGGAGAGCGGGGCGTTACCCTGTCCGGGGGCCAGAAACAGCGGCTGGCCCTGGCCCGGGCCCTGGTGGAGCAAAAACCGGTTCTGATCCTGGATGATCCGGTGAGCCAGCTGGACACCCAGACGGCCCACAAAATCATTGGCGGCATCACCCGACTTACCAAGGGCAGCACCTGCATCATCATCTCCCACCGTCTGTCGGCCCTGGCTGACTGCGACAGGATATATATCCTGGAAAACGGCCGGATCCGGGCAAGCGGATCCCATGCCGAGCTGCTCGACACCAGCCGTTATTACCGCCATGCATTTGAAGTCCAGCAGTTTGAGGAAACACCATGAAACTGGAAGAAAAGGAAATCCGCCTGGCAGATCTGGTGCTGGCAAAAGCACTGTGGCCCTATATCCGGCCCTATGCCTGGATGCTCACCTGCTCCACCCTGCTGGTATTTGCAGGCATTTTCTTTGAACTGTCCATTCCCCTGCTCATTCAAAAAGGCCTGGACGGATTTATCCTGGGATCGGAAAATGGGTCCGGTGCTTCTTTTCTCGGATACCCCATGACAGAATTCAAAGAATTTGCCGTGTTTTTCGGCCTGGTGATCCTGGCAGCCTTTGTGATTGATTTCGGCCAGACCCTGTTCATGGAATACAGCGGCCAGAAGATCATTCTGCATCTGCGGTGCGCCCTGTTTTCCCATATGACCGGTCTGCCGGTGTCCTATTATGACAAAAACGCCTCCGGCCGTCTAGTGGCCCGGGTGGCCGGAGATATCGAGAACATGAACGAGATGTTCACCAGTGTACTGGTGTTCATCTTCAAAGACCTGGTGCTCATGACCGCCATTTTTGTGATGCTGGCCAGGCTCAATCCCGGCCTGGCCTTTTACCTGTTTTTGCTGGTGCCGGTGATCCTGGTGAGTGTGACCGGTTTTTCCAGGCGGGTACGCAATGTCTTTCGGACCATCCGCCAGAAAATAGGGGAAATCAACCACAGCTTTTCCGAAGGTATTTCCGGCATCCGGATTATCCAGACCACCGGCAGCAAAGATACTTTTATCAACCGTTTCAGGCAGCTCAATGAGGCCCACTATACCGCTGCCATGTTCCAGATAAAAATTTTTGCGGTGTTCATGCCTTTTATCGGATTCCTGGGCATCATCAGCACGGCCATCATTTTGTGGGCCGGCAGTTTCAAGGTGACATCCAATCAGATGACCATTGGTGAGCTGGTGGCCTTTCTCACCTATATGAAACTGTTTTTCAGGCCCCTGCGGGAGCTGTCGGAAAAATTCAACCTGCTCCAGAATGCCCTGGCATCTGCCGAACGTATCATCACAGTTTTGGAAAAACCCCGGGACCTTCAACGCATCACCCGAAAAAGAACCCGGCTGGATACCATTGACCGCCTGGCCTTTGACCATGTGGATTTCTCCTATGATGAAGACACACCCGTGCTCAAAGACATCTGTTTTTCTTTGAAAAAAGGAGAATCCATCGGCATTGTCGGCCAGACAGGTTCCGGCAAAACCTCCATCATCAACCTGATCACCGGGTTCTACCGGCAGGATGCCGGCCGTATCCTGATCAACAACCAGGCCATGGATGCCATCAACATCACGGATATCCGGAAAAAAACCGCCCTGGTCATGCAGGATCCCATCCTTTTTTCCGGCACTGTCAAAGACAATGTCTGTCCTCCGGAAAAACCGTTGAACGCCGCTGCCCTGAAAAAAGTGCTGGAGCAGGCCAACTGCCATTTTCTGTATAACAGATTCAAAGGACCCGACACCCTGTTGAAAGAAGGGGGACGTCCGCTGTCCGCCGGGGAAAAGCAGCTGGTGTGTATTGCCAGGGCTTTTGCCTGCGATCCGGACCTGATCATCTTCGACGAGGCCACCTCCTACATGGATTCCGGATCTGAACAAGCCGTACATGAGGCCATGAACCGGCTCATGCACGGCCGGATGTCCATTATCATCGCCCACCGCCTGTCCACCATCCGGCAGTGCGGCCATATCATGCTGCTCAGGCAGGGCCGGATCCGGGAACAGGGAAGCCACACAGCCCTGGTCAAAACCAGGGGAGAATATTATCATCTGCTGGAAAAAGAAAACGTGTGAAGGATAAATTGAAAATAAACAGGCAGGTATTTTTATGAAACCATTGGAACATATCACCGAAGAGATCAGCAGCATGTCATCCCAATGCCGGCATTATGCCATGTGTAAAATTGATTTTCTGGAAACCGGACTATGTCCGCCGGCAGAAGAAACGCCCTATGTAAGCTTTTTTCCCCAGGGCCGGATGGATATCTGTGATGCCCTGGCCCGGGGACTGATACCGGTGACAAAAGCGGTCGTGGAGATCATTTCTTCCTGCACCCTGTGCGGCCGATGCGACAAACAATGCCATTTTGTTACCGGCATGCGGCCCATGGCGGTCATGCAGGCTTTAAAAGCTTTTCTTGGCGCCTTTGAAAAAGAGAACGGGGAAATAAAAATTGTCCCGGAAGATGAGACATTGGCCGCACTGAAACATATAACGGGATCAAAATGGGCCACCAATGACCCGGCCCATCTGGTGACCTATGCCAACGACCCCTTTCCCCTTGCCAAAAGACAGATGCCTGGATATGTTGTGCTGCCGGGCAGTGCAGGCGAACTGGTGGAGATCGTCCGGTATGCAGACCAGTGGGATATCCCGGTCATGGTCCGTGGAAACGGGGGCAGTGTATTCGGATTTGTGTTTACCCCCGGTATAGTAATCGATGTAAACCGGATGAAACATATCGAGATAGATCATGAAAACTGGACGGCAGTAATTGAACCCGGGGTAACTTCTTTTGAACTGCAGAAAGCGGCAACAGAACACGGCTTCCGTGTGAATACAGCCGAACCTGCAGCCACTGTGTGCGGAAATATCGTATGCACAGGACTGTTTTCCACATGGGCCCATGCATATGGCGTGGGAGCCGACCACTTTGTGGACATGACGTTTACGGATCTGCACGGTGAGATATTCAGGCTGAACGACAAGAATGCGCCCAATGCTTTCGGGTTTGAAGAAGCGGTTCTGCCGTCTCCGGGCATCTGCACCTCTGCCAGGATACGGATGCATCCGGTCACCGATGATGAAGCAGGTGTTCTGGTGCCCTTTACTTCTCTTGAGCAGGCGGTTTCCTTTGCCAGGGATTTGAGCATTCGCCGGATCGGACTGTCTGCGGGTATACTGGGGGGCCATTATCTGTCCACCTTTATTTCACCCACGGCTTTTCTTGCCGAGAAAACAGGTGATGTATTCAGCGATATTCTGGATATTCGTTATATGGTGTGTGTCATCGGTGACAGATACGCGCGCCAGGCCATCAGGCAGATGGTTTCCTGTGTAATTGATGCAGATACCTTTAAAATGCTCATGCTCGGACTGCCGCGGCTTACCGGTCCTGAATGGATGGATATTGTCAAAGGACTGGAAAGCGACCGGCCGGCATATGAAACCGTATTCAGCCGGGAAATGCTGCCCGTGCTGGAAACCCTGCTTTCACCTGCTCCGGAAACACTGGCCGGTGCGGTGGACGAAGACCTCAGGGAATTTTACACTGATCTCTACAGCCGCCCCCATATGACAGATATGGTATGGCTGAACATGTTCAGAATAGTAAGTGCCAGAATGTCCCGGCACAAGCACATGTTTGCCTTTCTGGTGTATGTTCCCCTGGACCGGGTGGCGGTGATCCGGAAAATACTGGCATCTCTTGAAAAGATTGCAGAACAACATGGCATTGACCATGACTTTGGTTTTCTTACGCCTTTGGATTTCGGCAAACGGGGAATACTGGAATATGATTATTACATCGATCATACCAATATCAGGGAAGCTGATAAAATCCGGCGGGCCATGGCAGATCTGGAGCCACTGATGGACAGGCTGAGTGCAGCCCATAAGGGCGTAAAATGGCTGAAATATATCTTTTCCCAGGGGTGTACCAGAAAAGAAAATTTTTTATATACCTGAGAACATAATTTTTGTGTAAAAGGGGGGTATTATCAGAGCGAGCGATGATGACATTGCCGGCAAAAGACATTTTCGCCAAACCCGGATCCTGCTGACCGGGGCCTCCGGGTTTCTGGGCATTCACCTGGCGCAGATGCTTATTAATAAAGGGTATTTTATATATCTGCTTGTCCGTCCATACAAAACGGATGCACCTGAAAAACGGATGCACAAACTTTTTCAGTGGATGGACATGGATTTTCCAAACCCCTCCCGGGTGCATATCATACCCGGAGATGTAAACCGCTCTGATCTGGGCCTGACCCGGGAGGAGTACCGGCGGCTTGCATCCCGGGTGGATGAAATTATCCACTGTGCTTCAGACACCTCTTTTTCTGAACAAAAACGCGATCAGGTAAAAAAAGCAAATGTGGAAAATCTGCATCACCTGCTTGGTTTTGCCGCCAAAAGCAATTGTTTTTGTTTCCACCACATCAGCACCGCCTATGTGGCCGGCAAAAAGCGCGGACCATGCCCTGAGGGCCCGGCAGAAACAACCCGGTATTTCAATGTCTATGAAGAAACCAAACACCAGGCGGAAAAAACAGCCGCACATTTTTGCAGGCAGCATGGCATTCAACTGAATATCTACCGGCCGTCCGTGGTGTACGGGCATTCCCGAACAGGAAAAACCTTGAGGTTCAATGCCCTTTATTATCCTGTTAAAACGCTTCTTTTCTTAAAAAACCTCTATTATGAAGATTTCATGCACAAATCCGGCAAAAATGCCGGAAAGATGGGTATCACCTTTGACGAAAATGGCAAAGCCCATCTGCCCATACGCATTGAAACAGTTCCGGAAAGCGGCATCAACCTGATTCCGGTGGATTATTTCACGGACGCATTTTCAGCAGTGATGGCGACCCAAAAAAACGGCGGCATCTACCACCTGGTGAATGACAAAAATACATCCATAGCACAGCTCATTGACTATAGTCAGCGATATTTCAACATCAGCGGTATGCAGGCTGTCTGCCCGGAGAACATACATCCCGGTTCCAAAACCCATCTGGAACTGCTGTTTGAACGCTGTATCAAAACCTACAAACCCTATATGAAAGATGAACGCATTTTTGAAAATCACAGCACAAGGGCTGTTTTGAATACACACAAGATTTCATGCCCGGAATTTGATTACCCCATGTTTGCCAGATGCATGCAGTATGCCCTGGCTGAAAACTGGGGAAACAACTGAAAATGCATATGAAAAGGCCTTTCCAGTATCCCGGATTTTTTGAAAAAAGAACACGGGTGATACAGTATTTCAATGCCATTGGACAGCGCTATGATCTGGCCGACTCTCTGATGAGCTTCGGACTTCATTTCTTCTGGCGGAAGACCTGCCTGCAATACCTGGACATGAAAAAAGACAGCTGCATTCTGGATCTTTGCGGCGGTACCGGAGAGTTTGCCCGGCATATTGCCCGTTTAAAAACCAGAGGACGTTTTGTGGTATGTGATTTTAGCCCGGCCATGATGGCGGCAGGGAAAAAAAAGGCAGAAAAGGCAGCTGCCGGATCAGGGGAAAATAAAATCCTTTGGATGCAGGGAGATGCTGAACAGCTTGGTTTCTGCGATAATTGCTTTGACGCTGTTTTTGTGGGATTCGGCATTCGCAATCTGGTGGATATGCCGGGCGGATTTGCCGAGATATACCGGGTTTTAAAACCCGGGGGAAAATTGATCATCATGGAATTTTCCACCCCGGAAACACCATGGATAAAAACGCTTTACAACTGGTATTCCTTTAAAATCATGCCTTTTTTGGGAAAAGTTATTACCGGTGAGGATGCCCCGTTTATCTACCTTGCCGAATCCGTGCGAAGATTCCCCGCCCCGGAAACCATAAAGACCCTGCTTGAGGCATCGGGTTTTTCCCGGGTGGGTTTTAACCGGCTCACCGATGGTATAGTCATTGCTTATTGCGGCAGAAAAAGGGGTCCGACCGAATCGGAGAACGAAAGATTGAAGTGAATCCGGATCAGCCGGCGGCTGTTTTCACCTGATCTTGCTCATACCATTCATCTGAAGACATTTGAAACATCAGGACGGCCCTGCCGTGTGAAGGGTAATGGTAAAACAGGTGCCCCGGCCTTCGGTGGAATCCACATACATTTTGCCGCCGTGTTCCTCTATGATGCCGTAGACCACAGACAAACCCAGGCCCACACCTTTGCCTTTTTTTTTGGTGGTGAAAAACGGCTCAAATATTTTGGAAATATATGCTTTGGAAATGCCGGCCCCGGTATCTGTAATCTGCATTTTCACGGCATTCTTGTCCGGGGTGCTGGCGGTTTTCAAAGTCAGTCGTTTTCTCGGGGCTTGGGCCATGCTCTCCACGGCATTGGAGATCAGGTTCATGACCACCTGCTGGATCTGGTCTTCCGATCCTTTTATCAGGGGCAGGTTTCTCTCCAGATCCTCGATGATCCGGATCTTGTTGAGGTGCAGCAGGTTGGCGTTGAGCATCAGAGTCTGTTCAATGAGTTCGTTGACATCAAAACGGGTGACCTTGATTTTGGACTGCCGGGCAAAGGCCAGCAGATTGCCGATGATGCGGGTTACCCGGCGGGTTTCGGTCTCCATGAGATCCAGGTACTGGGAAAAAACATCCAGCTCCGGCCCGGTGAGGGTATCTTCTTGTAATATCCGCTTGCTGAGCAGCACCAGATTGAGTATGCCGGCCACCGGGTTATTGATTTCATGGACCACGGAAGAAGACAGTTTTCCCAGAGATGACATCTTGTCTTGGTGCAGAAGCTGCTCATGGGATTCTTTCAGTTGCCGGGTGCGTTCCTCCACCATTTTCTGCAGGTGCTCTCGGGTCTTTTTTTCATCGGATTTGCGTTTGGTGATGTCCCGGCTGATTTCGATAAATTTTAAAATTTTGCCTTTTTTCTCCCAGATGGGGAAAATGGTCAGTTCCGTGTACCAGGTTTTGCCTTTCTGGTCCATCCGGGAAAGCTCCACCTGGCAGTGGCGCCTTTTTTTGACTACCTGATCCAGGGGGCAGCGTTCATGGCAGTTGGAGCTTTTCCGGGTGATGCGCTGGAACACTTCATAGCATTTTTTACCGATAACATCTTCACGGTGATACTGCATGTGTTTTAAAAACGCTTCATTCACTTCCAGAATCTTCTGGTCCGGAGAAATAATGAGAATAAAATCCCGGATCCCGTTGAGAATAGTTTCAAATTCGTTCTGGAGAACATTGGCCATGAAAAATCCCTTGCAAATTTCTTAACAAATGGAAAATATACTTTTTTCTATCACAGGCCCGGCCAAAAACACAAGCGCAAGTTCCGCAAAGACCAGCGCCATCGCATGTAAACACATCCTGTTCAGCTGCGTATGCCCGCTCCCTGAAGGCAGCGGTGTGAACTGACCAGCAGGCCATCCGGATCCCGGGACGGGCACAGGATACCCACAGGGGTGGTATTTTTACAACCGTTGCCCAAACCAGGATACCTTCGAGGAGAAATTGCTGCAAATTTCCACAACGGTGTCGTAAAATCCAACAACTTAGTAAAACCCCCTGACCGCAAACTGATGAAGCCCCTTTTCTTTCATTCCTGCTGGGTTGTTGTTGGAAAATCCACCAGTTCCCGCCTTTTTGTCAGTTTTTATGGATCTGAAAATAATATCTGAATACCTGCCTGAAATCACGGGTGTTCAGGTTTTTTTGTTCCCGGTCCAGGCCCTGGTATTGTTTTTGCTCTTATATCCGGTAACGGCTTGGAAGAAAAAGTTTTATCCGACACAAAGGTTTACCCAAAACATAAGGAGGCACACCATGACGACCACAACCACAAGCCCTGTTTTCAAAAAAGATGTTTCAAAAACCAGCCCTGTCTGGGAAATCGGCAAAAACAGCACTCCGCGCCCCTGTATCTGGATGCAGGCCGGGGTAACGGCCAAAAAAAACTGCAGCCATTATTATGACTGCACCGGGTGTAAATATGATGCTGCCATGGAAAAGGCTGCAGCCGCCGGCAAACACCTCACCTGGCAGGAAGCCATGCGGCGGCAGCCGGGCAGCCAGCGTCTCTGCCGGCATGCCATGACCGGCCGGGCTGACATGCGCACCTGCCCCATGAACTACAACTGCGGCCGGTGCGCCTTTGACCAGGTATTTGAGGATGCGTTGGCACCCGCCCGGGGCCATGAACCCGTCAGAACCAAACAGGTCAAGGGATTTGACCTGGCCGGCGGTTATTATTTTCATTCAGGCCATACCTGGGCTGCCATTGACAGCGGCGGTGTCATCCGGGTGGGCATGGATGATTTTTCCTTCAAGGTGCTGGGAGGTCCGGACGGACTTGACCTGCCCCTGGTAGGACAGGAGTTGAACCAGGCAAGGGCCGGCTGGGGTATCCGCCGCAAAGGCAACCAGGCAGATGTCCGCTCCCCGGTGAACGGGGTGATCACCCGGGTCAATGAAAGTGTGAGAAACCGGCCTGATCTCTCCCGGGATAACCCTTACGGCGACGGATGGCTGTTCACGGTGCACAATGCAGATATCAAAGGCACAGTAAAGGACCTGATGGATGATGAAACCAGCATCACCTGGCTGGACAATGACATCACCTCCCTTGAAAAGATGATTCAAGAAATCACAGGGCCTCTTGCTACTGACGGTGGTGTGCTGCAAAGAGATGTCTTCGGCAGCCTGCCTGCACTGGGATGGGACCGGCTGACCCGGACTTTTCTGTAATTTCTTACCTGCAAGGAGAAATCCCATGGAACAGTTTCAAATCACACAGGGGGCCGCCCCCCAATGCCTGTGGATGCAGGCGGGGGTGGTCCCGAAAAAATATTGCCCCACGGATTTTTCCTGCACCGTATGCCGGTTTGAGCGGGCCTTGAACCGGGTGTGCAGACAAAACCAGCACCTTCTGGACCAGGGAAAGATGCCTTCCGGGAAAAAAGGCTCTCTTATGTTCTGGCAGGACCGGCTCAAAAAAATGCCCCTGGCCAAACGCCCCTGTATCCACCACATGAAAGGGAAAATTTCCTTTAAGGCCTGTCCAAAAGCGTACCACTGCATTGACTGTGAATTTGACCAGTACTTTTATGACCATTTCAAGGTGCATGCCATGATGCAGCCCGTGGACTTTGAAACCGTCAGCGGGGTATTCCTGCCGGCAGGGTATTATCTGTCTGCCGGACATACCTGGGTGAAGATAGAAGACCAGGGGGTTGTGCGCATGGGGATCGATGATTTTGCCTCCCGGCTTGTGGGGAAAATTGACCATATTGCAACCCCTCTGATGGGCAAGGCAATCTCACAGGGACAGGCCGGGTTCACCCTGTTTCGCAACAGATACACCATACCATTTACCTCTGCGGTTTCCGGCATCATCACCCAGGTCAACCCGGAGGTAAAAAAGAATCCGGACCTGGTGACAACCGCTCCATATACAGACGGGTGGATATGCCTGGTGCACTGCCCGGATATCAAGCAGAATCTCAAAAACCTTTTGTTCATGGCAGACAGCCGGCGGTTCATGGCCGGCCAGGTTGAAAATCTGCATGCATTTCTGGAAGATGCCACGCAATTGAAAGCAGCTGACGGCGGCTCTTTGGTCAAAGATATTCTGGGCAATGTCCCGGAAGCACACAGGGACCGGCTGATAAAAACCTTTATTTCTCCAGGGCCTTAATGCTGTCGGACAAATAAATGCTGCAGTACCGGCAGAACCGGTTCAGCTTTTGGTCCACATCTGCAATTTTGCGGCAGTAATGCATGATGCACATCGGATCTTCACAATGACGCAGATCAAAGGTATGGCCCAGCTCATGGATTGCTTCTTTGACAATCCGGTCCATGAACCCGGCCGTACCCAAGGCATCCAGGCCGGTGTTCAGCCGGGAGATGGAAACAACGGCTGCCTTGCCCCCCAGCTGGGCCTCGCCATACACATGGGTTAAAATGGGAATAAACAAATCATTTTTGGTGATGGCCACCACCTTGAGGCAGTGCTCAGGGGCATTTTTTTCCAGTTCTTCCAGCACCCGGGTGGACCAATACTGGTTCCGGTCCACATCATAGGCAAAAGCAATGTCCGGCAAAAGAGAAACGATCCGGACCTCGGTTTTAAACACCTTCGCAACTTTGTCTGCCACCGCCCCACTGATATCATCGCCAATATCGCCCACAGGGGATACAAGAATCAGACCGGACGGTTTCATTGGTAAAAAGCCTTTTAATCCGGCTTCAGATCATACCGCTTGATCTTGTTGTAGAGAGTGGAACGGTCAATGCCCAGAATACCGGCGGCCTTGGATATGTGCCAGCCGGTCCGGGTCAGGATGGTGTGGATATGTTGTTTTTCCACATCATGCAATGCCACCCCGCCGGGCTGGGCAGGATGGTCCATGGTATTTCCGATGGGCAGGTCCTGGGGGGTGATGGTGGTGGTTTTGCACACCACCACGGCCCGTTCAATGGCATTGGACAGTTCCCTGACATTGCCGGGCCAGTGATAGAGCATGAGCTCATCCATGGCATCTCTGCTGAACCGTTCCACGCCCCGGTTCACCTCCCGGGTGAATTTTTCCAGAAAATGGTCGGCCAGCAGCGGAATATCCTCCTTGCGCTCCCGCAGGGGCGGCATGGTCAAAGAAATGACATTGAGCCGGTAAAACAGGTCCTCTCGAAAACTGCGGTTGGCAATGGCTTTTTGCAAATCCGCGTTGGTGGCGGCAATGACCCGGAAATCCGCAGTAATGGGCTGGGTGCCCCCCACGCGGTAGAACACCCTGTCCTCAAGTATCTGGAGCAGATCAATCTGCATGCGCATAGAAATCTCACCGATCTCATCCAGGAACAGGGTTCCGCCGCCGGCCATCTCCAGGCGCCCTTTTTTTGTTTCCCTGGCATCGGTAAACGCCCCTTTCTGGTGGCCGAACAGCTCGCTTTCCATGATATGTTTAGGGATAGCTCCGCAGTTGACCGCCACAAAAGGCCCTTCAGACACCCGGCTGGAGGAATGGATGGCTTTGGCGGCCAGGCCCTTGCCTGATCCGGTTTCCCCTGTAATGAGCACGGTGCTTTCCGTGCCCGCGACATCCTGGATCAGCTTGAAAATTTCCTGCATGGCAGACGACTGGCCGATCATGCTTTCAAACCGGGTCTGCTCTTCGAACGCATCCTTTAAAAACGCATGCTCTTTCACCTTTTTGCGGTGTTCCAGAAGCTTCTGGATCATCACACCGAGTTCATCCGGGTCAAAGGGTTTGAGCAGGTAATCATGGGCATGGGATTTCATGGCCTGCACCGCAGAAGGGATAGAGCCGTAGGCCGTGATCATGATCACATCGATATCCGGATAATGTTCCTTGACATGGGACAGCACCTCCATGCCGTTGATGCCGTCCAGCTGGATGTCCAGCAGCAGGATATCAAATCCCTGTTTTTTGAGCAGTGCAAGGGCATCTTCACCGCTGGGCACGGTATCCACGAGAAACCCGTCCCGCCTGAGCCATCCGGCAAGGGATTCCCGGATCACCAGTTCGTCATCCACCACCAGGATTCTGGCCTGGGACATGTCTGCCTCCTTTCTGCCCGGCCGGCCCGGAACCGGCTGCTGCAGCCAGTCCGGTGACGGCCTTTCAACGGATTTCCACAAGCATCTCTTTTGGATGGCGCCGTCGCGGGGGCTGGTCACCTGCCCTGTACCCCAGGGCCACCAGCACCGCCACTTCAAATTCTTTGGTATCTATACCCAGAACCGCCTCAACCCGGTCTTTTTCAAATCCTTCCATGGGGCAGGAGTCGATCCCCAGAGAGGCTGCCGCGGTCATGATATTGGCCAGGGCAATATAGCACTGCTTGCAGCACCAGGCATACAGGTTCATCCGGGGAAACACCTCGGTTTCCATATACCATTTATATTTTTCAATATAGGCTTTGGTCGCATCTTCCGGCAGTCCCCGCCTGGCAAAACTTTTATCCACATAAGGGTTACCCGGAGTAACCAGATCCGGTCTGGCAAGGATCACGACCACATGGCTGCTGTCGGTCACCTGGGCCTGATCCCAGCAGGCCGGCCGCAGTTTTTTCCGGATATCCACAGACTGGAGCACTAAAAATTTCCAGGCTTCCATACCGAATGAAAAGGGAGACAGCCTTGCTGCCTCAAGCATGGTATCCAGGTCGGTCGGGGCAATTTTTTTGTCCGGATCAAATTTTTTACAGGCATGCCGGAAATGCAGGGCATCGATAATGGCATTCATGACAGGATTTCCTTTTGGATCAGATTAATATGCACGATTCCCCGGGCACATATAATGCCCAGTATAAAAAATTTGCCGCCTGAATAAAAGCATTTATTTGATCCTTTGCTCTTGTGATGTCTCGGGTAATAAACCGACAGCTGTGGATTTTGTTCTTCTATACAGATATGTCAGCGGAAATGCGGATAATTTCTCCCGGCCGGTCAGGGCCGGCTACGGACACTACAGCCGAAGAACCGTTCAGGCATCTGCCCGCTTCAGACAAGGCATGTTCAGGACGATTGTTCTCTTCACTCAAATGGCCCAGAATCACATGTTTCAGATCCTTGTGGGCCAGCTGGGACAAAAGCATTCCTGCATCTGCATTGGACAGGTGTCCGGTACGGGATTTGATACGCTGTTTCAGATGCCAGGGATAGGACCCCTTGATGAGCATATCCGGGTCATGGTTGGATTCAAGGTATAACACACTGCAGTTGCGCAGATGGTCTTTCACAAGGTTGGTGGCAATGCCCAGATCCGTGGTAATGCCGATCTTGCAGCCCTGCCAGGTCACAGTAAGACCGACCGGGTCTGAGGCATCATGGGAGGTTGAAAAAGGGTGTACCGTCAATAGTGATTCATCGCAAATCTTGTCATCTATGGCAGTGTTACAATTATTGACCGCAAAACTTTCCCCACAAGCAAAAAACTGTACATCGGGAATTTTGCCGACAACTCCTGCACAGGCCTGGTGAGTCGCCTTTGTCATGTAAACCGGGATATTGAACCGACGGCCCAATACCCCGGCCCCCTGAATATGGTCCCTGTGTTCATGGGTGATGATGATGGCGGACAGGCGCTCCGGGGTTTCCCCCACAGCAGCCATCCGCCGCTGGATTTCCTTTCCGGACAATCCCGCATCCACAAGAATGGCGGTTTTTGGAGTGGAAACCAGCACTGCATTCCCCCTGCTGCCGGAAGCAAGAGGACAGATACAAAAAGAATTATTCTTTTTCATCCGCTTTTGCAGCTTTATAACTCAGCTTGATTTTCCCGTCCCGGGTGATATCCAGCACTTTTACGGAAATCACATCACCCTCTTTCACCACGTCAGTGACTTTTTTCACCCGGTAGTCAGCCAGTTCGGAAATATGCACCAGGCCGTCGGTACCGGACTTGATGTTCACAAATGCGCCGAAATCGGTAATTTTCACCACCTTGCCTTCGTAGATGGCACCGATCTCCGGATCCAGGGCGATATCAGCCACCATGTCCATTGCCCGTTGTGCCTCTTCCTGGTTTTCTCCTGCAATTTTCACAAGGCCGGAATCATCCACCTCGATGACCGTGTTGGTGTCCGCCTGGAGTGCCCGGATGATTTTGCCGCCAGGGCCGATGATATCCCTGATTTTGTCCGGATTGATCATGATACTCAAAATTTTGGGGGCATGGGGAGAAATATCCGCCCTGAACTTATCGATAGTTTTCAGCATTTCTCCCAGAATGTGCAGCCGGCCGGCTTTGGCCTGGATCAAGGCTTTTTCCATGATA